>NZ_CAXLML010000193.1:0-8980 GCF_964187505.1 Candidatus Chordibacter forsetii | reverse complement strand
ACACGATTGGCCAACCAGTCGGGCAACTTCGGTGCGGATTTAGGCTTAGCTGGCATCACTTTTCTATTCCCACTGGAAGTGGATGAAACACTGGACGGTAATTTTATTTTGGGTAACCCAGTTACTTTAGGGGAGCTAATGGGAGAAGACTTCGATTGCTCTAGGCTCAAAGTAAAATCCTGCCCATTAAAAGCAAGGGTCAAGGTCTCACTTTTAAGGTCAAAGGCTTGCGCTTTATATTCCTCGTAAGTTTTTTCGCTAAGTTTTATCCATTCCCCAAAATTAGATTTTTTATTAAAAATACAAAAATGTGGAATGCCTTTGAGTAGAAAATATCCCCGAAATTCAACTTCCTTTGCAAATGCCGGATCAATCATTGGTTTAGGAGGCGGGGGCGGAGGACTAATAGTTGGAGGCGGACGGTTAGATCCTGGCCTGAGAAATGGGTTTCCAGCAACTCCTCCCCAAGAAAATGAAGATAAAACAATAAAAGAAAGAAGGCTTATGTATAATTTATACACTCCTTTAATATTCCAAATATACTTACTTAGAGCAAGAAATAGATAAATATCTAAATTATAGAAAAAGAATTCTATGGAATTCTACGAAACGGGAGCTTTGCCTAGAAACTTGCCGTTCTGAACCCCAACCAAATAAAAATCAAAGTGCCAAAAAAATTAGCCAAAAAATAGCTAGTTGCTGGTAACCAGGAACCTTTCTGAAGTAATCCATATAGGTCTAGTCCGAAAGTTGAAAAAGTGGTGAACCCACCACATATACCAATAATCCAAAAGGCTCGGAATAATTCTCCCCCAGTATGATTAGCTCCCCATTTTACTAGGTAACCAATTAGAAAGGCTCCCCCAAGATTTGCGAGTACGGTTGCTACTGGGGAATGGTTGCTGAATGCGTAAGAGAGTAAAGCTCGGAATACAGAACCTAACGCACCGCCTAACCCAACCAGTAAAAAAAATTTAATCCCCATCTGCGATCGGGACCGAAAAGCGTTAGCCCTCGGTTACCTCTTCAACGGTTTCTTCGACTTCATCCTCGTCTTCCTCCTCCTCAACCTCGGTTTCAGCTTCTTCTACACTGTTGTATTTTAAAACACGCTGAGTTTGGGGAAGTGGCGAAAGACTAACGATAATGAAACGTCCGTTTAATTTGGGTTGGTCATCAGGACGACCAACTCCCGATAAGTCTTTGATGGCACGACGGACAACATCCATACCTATATTGATATGCTCCATCTCTCGACCGCGAAACATCAAGGTAACCTTTAATTTATTTCCTTGGTGTAAAAACCTTTCAGATCGTCGCAACTTGGTTACGTAATCGTGCTCTTCAATCCTTGGCCTAAACTTGGCTTCCTTGACTCGCTTAGCCACTTTCTCCTTGTTCTTCTTATTCTTACTCAGTTCGTATTTATACTTACCAAATTCAAGAATTCTACAGACTGGAGGTTGGGCATTGGCAGCAACCTCGACTAGGTCTAAGGCATGGCTTTTAGCAATTTTTAGTGCTTCTTCTGGAGGCATAACCCCCAGCATTTCACCATCTGCTCCGATCACGCGTATCTCACGAGCACGGATCTTATCGTTTTTTCGGATATAATTGCGGTTGTTAAACCGCCTTTTATTATTTTTACCACGTGGTGAAGGAGCCATGTGGTTAGTTTGATTTATGCATAAAGGTTGAGAGAAATTTAAAAAATAATAACCTGATTTATCCTACCTAGTTAACCCCTTTGCAACATTTAATTACAAATTAAACATTTAGAGATTAAAGCTTTCACCACAGCTACAACTTGCTTTTGCATTGGGATTGGAAAACTTGAACCCACCTGCCACCAATTGATCCGAGTAATCCAAAGTAGTACCACGCAAATAAAGGGCAGTCTTAGAATCTACCAAAACACCAGAGCCTTGGCTCTCAACAAATAAGTCTCCCGCTTTGCCAACCTCTACAAATTTCATTTTGTAGGAAAGTCCATTACAACCACCTCCTGTAATGCGAATCCGAAGATAATTACCCGAATTTTCACGGTCAATTAGCTGAGATATCTTTTCGGCTGCTTTGGCAGTGAGCCGAACCAATTTTTCATTGGCCTGTAAATAATCAACTTCTGTAAGCATACCTATGAATATTTAATACTCCTGTTGTATGGTCATGGCAATTTCATCCATCCACTTGAGGTGATTTTTTCTTGGAGAGTCGGGCAAAACCGCGTTTGCCCGTGAGAAAGAAATTTAAAAAATCTAAAGTTACATCTCCGGATGGACTTGGTTTCCTATTGAGTATTTCTTTCGCTATTTTTTTTAAGTTTCCATTTTGCATGAGCTCAAGAAAACAATTTTTGACTTCAGAAACTGCGGATGGGGGAATTTTCCGACGTTTCATTCCAATAAGATTGAGCCCGGAAATTAAATTTCTACCGGAAACCAAAACCTGGGGGGGGATGTCCAACGATATTTCTGACAAACCACCAATCATAGCACCCTGTCCGATTCGTACAAATTGGTGAACAGCTGCCCCACCACCCAGAAAAACATCCCTAGCCACGCTTACATGGCCACCAAGGAGTGCCCCATTTGCAAGTACCACCCTTTCACCAAGTGAGCAATCATGAGCAACATGAGAATAACCCATAAGAAAGCAGTTCTTCCCCACCCTAGTCTCACCACCTTTTTCAATGGAACGGTGGAGAGTAACTCCCTCTCCCAAGCGAACATCATCTTCTAAAACTACGCTTGATGAAATGGAACGATCAAAACCCAAGTGCTGGGGATCCCCACCAACCACAGCAAAGTGCCCGACCTCCACGCCCCGTCCAAGTACTGCGTATTTTTTGATGACAGCATGCGAATGGATATGGCAACCATCTCCAACCTTGGCACCATTTTCAATAATAGCATAGGCATCGACAGTTACCTGAGCACCAATACTGACGCCCTCTTCTATAAGAGCAGTGGGATGGATTTGAGAATTCTTCATTTTTAAATCTTACTAAAATCAATCGTCCTGAAAAATCTCTAATTGGGGATCTTTGGACAAGCCATAAGCCTTAACCAGTCTGAGTAATTGTAGAACTTCTCTTCCCTCGTACGACTTTGCAGGTTGGGACTGCCTGAGTAAATTTTCTAAAATTGAACGCAAGGTAAGCACACCATCAACTTCCAAGCCTTCAAACATTTGGTATAATTTTGTCAACCGTTCGGTACTAGATGGAAGAGCAGGAACGACAAGAATCCGCAGGGAATCACCAATTCCGGCATCGCTCCATTCTGACTTGGTCGAAAAACATTCCTTAATCCTGGACTCATCTATTTCCTGCTTAAAATATTTGATCAATTGAGCATCACTCGAAAGAGATGCTGGAGAAAAACTGCTATTTCCCCAGCCCAATATGGCCACAGAGGCAAATCGTATCTTAGCCAAATCTGCGGAGTATAAACGGGTATTTAAGGCCAGGTCGTTGCTCGTTGCCCGCGGATTCATAACCGCCAAAACGGGCAATGGGTTCAATTTTTTTTTGGTGGTAGCCAGAGTTGCGATGGTTGCTTGACGCACCAAAAATCCATTACTCTCAAAGTATGCACCTATCAGATCCTGCTCGACCATCAGTTCAATTAATTAGGATGAACTGATTAATTTGCCCCCACTGACTTCCAAGCAGTTACAATCTGATCTTGGTTAGCATCGTCGCTACAAAAAGCTTCACCGACCTCACGCAATAATACAAAGCGCAGAACTCCCCGGTCCACTTTTTTATCTGACTCCAATGCCATGACTAGATCGTCTAGTTTTAAAGGTTCTTTTAATTTGACCGGCAAATTATAAACACCAAGTAGTTCCAATAAACTACTTTCTTTTAAACCTTCACCCCCATCGACCAGTTGGGAAAGTCGCAAGGCACAGACAAGTCCAATTGCCACGGCCTCCCCATGTAAATAAGAACCGTAGCCCGCAACCTTTTCTATAGCATGTGCAAAAGTATGGCCTAGGTTGAGTAAAGCTCTTCCGCCCTCCAAACCAGAAGTCTCGCGTTCGTCCGACTGCACGACCTTAGCTTTGATAGCACAACATCTTTCAATAAGTTCGCATAAATCAGAAGAGTTTGGAGAAAACGGGCTTTTTCGAACAAGCAAACTGTTAAATAATTGGCTGTCTCCAAGCATGCCATACTTAATTACCTCTCCCATTCCAGCAGAGAATTCTCGATTGGGCAGAGTTTTTAGAAGATCTAAATCAACCACGACAGAATCTGGTTGATGAAAAGAACCGACCAGGTTTTTACCTGAACTCAGGTTAATCCCGGTTTTTCCACCAACCGAACTATCTACCATGGCAAGAAGGGTTGTAGGAACTTGATGAAACGAAATACCCCTAAGAAAACTTGCCGCGGCAAAACCGGCTAGGTCGCCAACTACTCCTCCACCAATGGCTAAAAGAAATCCACTTCGATCAATTTTTGATTGAGCAAGAAAGTCCCAAGTTTTTGATAATTGTTCAATAGACTTACTCCCTTCTCCCGAAGGCACAACGAGATATGGAATTGAATGGAGGACATTTCTACAAAATTCTGGTTGGGCAGCTTTGAAATTTTCATCCACTAATGCCACTCCTTTTCGGCCCTCAGAAATATTCATCTGAATGAATTCACCAAGTTTTCCAGCCAAATTCCTACCAATATCAATGGGGTAACTCCTCGATCCTAAACTAACAGTTAAACTCTTTTCCATAGAATTCATCTTATTCAATCAATCTACCGATCAACACTTTCAACAAGGTCGGGAAGTAAGGAGTCCAAGTAGGCATCGATCGAGAAAGGTTGCAGGTCGTCTGGTTGTTCTCCAAGCCCGAGAAAATAAACTGGGATTTTTAATTCCCGATAGATTGAAACCAGGGCACCTCCCTTGGAAGTTCCATCCAATTTGGTAACCACTAAACCGGTGAGGCCAAATTTTTCGTGGAATAACTTCGCTTGAGAAAGTCCATTGGTACCGGTTGATCCGTCTACAACGAGCCAAGAATGATGCGGGCTCTCGGGGTCCCGGTTTTGAAGAACG
Source organism: Candidatus Chordibacter forsetii (assembly GCF_964187505.1). Taxonomy (NCBI): domain Bacteria; kingdom Pseudomonadati; phylum Verrucomicrobiota; class Opitutia; order Opitutales; family Candidatus Seribacteraceae; genus Candidatus Chordibacter; species Candidatus Chordibacter forsetii. The sequence continues at coordinate 3,911 of NZ_CAXLML010000193.1, read as the reverse complement.
CGCCTCAACTTCGCTAATTCTTCCATCAGGTGATCCTTAACATGCAGTCGACCCGCGGTATCGAGCAATAAATAATCTCGCCCTTTTGCCTGAGCCGATGAATAAGCGTCAAACGCCACAGCTGCGGCGTCACCCCCGTGGTGACCGGAAACGATTTCCAGGTCCAACCGATTGGCCCATGACTTTAACTGCTCAGTAGCCGCCGCACGAAAAGTATCACATGCACCCAAAGTCAGGCTTTTACCAGCCTCAGAAAAAAGATTACCCAACTTTGCACAGGTTGTGGTTTTGCCTGAACCATTCACTCCGATGAGGCAAATAACTTCTGGCTTACCTGCAGGAGTTTCATCAAGTTTGCCTTCAGAATTTGCCAAGGCCTTCCTCAGCACGGCTCGGGCTACTTTGCGGGCGTCATCCCCCCTGAATTCTTTATCTTTTTTGAATGTAGTTTGAATTTCTGATAAAATTTCTTCGGTTGTGTCAGGACCAAAGTCGCATGCGTAAAAAGCTTCCTCCAAATCAAGAAAGTCGTCTTCCGAAAGTGAGCTTCTTCCGGACACTCGATCAAAGGCACCCTGTAGAAGAGCCGACCCTTTGCTTAATCCTTTTTTAAATTTTGAAAACAGTCCCATTTCTTAGAAGTAAAAGATTTCAATTTGCATAAATCAAGTGCGGGCAGGAAGCCTTCACTTTGGCTGAATTAATAAAGTACAGCAAGAAAAGTCGAGAACTTGGCGAGTGCAGCAATCCTGCTGAGTGTAGGATTGCACACAAAGCATAATCGTGCGGTCTGACAACTCCCAACTATCAGTAATAAAACCACCTGAATCATTCTGAGGAACATCCCAAAGGTGAGGAAAAGGGACTTGTTTATTGGGTTTCCCGTAAGCAGAGGTTACCCGCTTGCGCAAAATCTGCCATTGCGGACGAACGATTTCATCATAAAAAAAATCCTGCCACCCTGCCTCTCCTTGTATTAAACAAAGGCTAAGAGATTTGCCCTCGAATTTACAGGTTAATTCATAGGCGTGACCATCCCAACGGATGGGAGACTTGATCAAGTCGGATTGCAACTCTCGGTAACCCAAGAAATTGCGTGATTGTAATTTTTGCAGTACAATCTCCCGGTTGTCTCCTTGCTTAAGCCCGGCAAAAAAACCCGGCTCTACAAGCTTTGGAAATCCAGGAGATTCTGGAAAGTCGTTTGGCCGTGCATTTGAAGATGCAGAAATTGATAAAAGACCAACCAAAATTCCGTTTCTTAAATTACAAAGCATAATAAATTCTTTCCAACGCCAACATCGCATAGCAACTAACTAACACAGGATCCTTTTCCCACCACCGACCTGATTCGTTGACCCAGTATCCATCATTGCTTTGGGTGTCGAGTAAGGCGAGGGTAAGTTCCTTACGCCAATCCCGGCTTTTACCCGAGGAATCTTTAATCTGTTCTACACCAGCAAGAGACAGGGCCTTAGACATCGTGTGGTAATAATAAAAAAGACCCTGCTGTCCCATACCTGGGTTTTCAGCAATTTGATAATTTTTAGCCAACCATTCACGCACCGCCAAGACCCTGGGATCAGAGGCATCCATTTCTGCGTAAATAAAACTGAGCAAGCCCGCATAACTCATGCTTCCATATGACCTCAGGGATACTGTGCCATTGGCATCCTCTCTTTCTCCTGCCATACTATTACCAGGAAAATAGACAAATCCTCCACGGTCTTCAGGGTGTTGACTCACCCATTCCTCATCATTTGTTTCCGGTAAGTTTTGACACTTGGAAACAAAATCAATCGCGGCCTGCCAATCTAATTTTGTAATATCTTCTTCTTTGGAGCCGATAGTCTTTTTAGCATAGTAAAGTGCCTCCAATGCTAAATGGGTGTTAGATAAGTCGGAATGCGCCCAAGTCGATCCATATCCCACCCCGCCATCAAAAACATTATCTCTCTTTCCTTTTTCATCAAAGTCTGATTGCTGATTCACTAGGAACCTTCGAGCCGATTGGATAATCGATTTATCGATCGGGTCGTTCTGCTGAAGAAAAGCCATTAAACTAATCGAAGTATTGTAAGAGGCTAAACCTTTACCATAAATACCTCCATCTGATTGTACTTTTGTGCGTAAAAATTTAAAGCCTGAGGTAATTTGTTCACGGTATTTTTTGGTCTCCGTCACAGAAGGATGCCCAAGGGTCGCACGAAGCACCAAGGCTGTAAGAGCAGGATACTGAGAACTCCCCCAATAACCATCGGTGGCATTTTGTTCTCCATGTAACCAGCTCAACCCCTTATCCAATGACCTCTCAATTTCCAACTTCAGGGAGGTGTTGGGCGATGCCTGGAGATGAAAGTTTAAACTTATCAAGGCCCAAATGCATGTTCCTTGAAGCAAGAATTTTAAAATTAGTATCAGATTCATTGTATAAAACTAAAAAATTACTCCTTTTTTGGCAATTTCAAGCGGATTCGAACGGGGTAACCTTTAGGGGGCATCGCGATTTGATGGGCTATCCAAACTTCATCCGAATTACTCTGCTTATCCATACTGTTAAGAACAGCTCTCGAATCATGGTAAACCGCAATAATTGAACCATCCATTTCTGCTAGATACTGACCCTCTATGGTGCTCGATCCTGAAAAAACAAAGGATTTACTAGCTAGTTCTCGATTATCAACCTGATTGATGACCATCGAGCTAATGGGCTTTTCCTGATAAGTGTTATTTTGTTCCCAGATTATCGATAGCTCAATTCTTCTTAGGTTTGTCCATTCACTAACATTACCGTCAAGAATCTTAAAGAATCTGGTTTCCGGCTTTTCCTTAAGGAGAAGGAAGCATGCATGTACAAAACGGGGCCTGACTTTGGTCCGAAACAAAGATTCATGAACTTTTCCGTTTTCATGAACCAATGCATATTCCACCAGACCACTTATTTGATTACAAATTCCAGGAAATGAAAACTCTCGATTATTTTGATCAATTAAAATGTCCCCAAATTGATAACGCCCTGGTCCGATCTCGGAAATTTCCGGATATGGATGTGCCTCCTCAGCATAACTTAAAAAAGGACCAAAGAGTGCCACCAAAACCAACAAGCCTGAAAACACTTTCGAGTAATAGGTTATCATAAAAGAACAATTTCAATTTGATTTCCTACCGAAGTCAATGGCATCAGGAGTTAGATTCTCAGATAATATTGAATAACCTGTGCATCATTTCCGCCTTCTGTGCTTGCTTGACCTTTATCGTTCTGTATCGATAAGTTTAAATTATTCTATTCACCCACCCTGTTAATAATAATGGACGAAGAAGCTGAGAACGAAGAAGAAGCCGATTATGGAGATGACTCCGAATTTTCCGGCGAGGAAGATTCAGGCCAAGTCACAGAAGTGCCACCTGCTGAGGGTGCCTTCGGGAAATATCTTCGCGAATACAGGTTATTGAACAGTCTTCTCTTATCACTCGGTATCATTGTGGGGATTATTGGTTTTATGCTCGCATGGACCATCGTTGTTCATGTCGGTGAGGAAGGGGATTCAGATTTTGGGGAAGCAGGCCCACCTGCAGCCCAGCAGCAGCAACAGGTGCAAAAACAAATGCAGAAATTGATGCAGCGTCAAAAAAAGGCAACCCCCTCATCGAAGTCCGAATTTAAGACCACCACAGTGTCCGAAATTGCCCTGCCCGACTTCAACGAATTGGATGTTAAAGATCTTGCTCCGGTTGTGGAAGCGGCCCCTCCGCAAATGTCCAAATCGACGATGAATAACCAAGCCATGAAGAGTGCTCTGAAGGGTATCAGTATGAGCTTACCCAAGGTGATGCAACAACGGTGCGATCCTAAAAAACGGGTAGAAAGACTTCGTTCCGGTGGAGGGAAGGATATGACCGAAGATGCAATC
>NZ_CAXLML010000192.1:0-5131 GCF_964187505.1 Candidatus Chordibacter forsetii | reverse complement strand
CCGAGCTCAAAGTTGCTCATGAAGAAGTGGATGAATCTAGAATCCCCAAGCTTCTAGATTGCATTACCAAACTTCCTGACAACTTAAGAAAAGTCATTCGGTCTGGATTGGATGGAGAAAAAATTTCCATCCTCGCCAAGCAGCTAAACCTCCAAGCCAATGCCGTTTATCAACTTCGTCATCGTGCCCATATCGCCCTGCGTAAATGCATGAACCAAACACCTTCCCCCACCCGATCATGAAAAACTTTTCTCACGACCCCGACTACTTGGATATCCTCTCTGCCTGGCACGGCACTCTAAACATTTCCCCGAAGAGAAGAAAAGAACTCCTCGACCGTCTCGGTCATGATCAATCATTGCGTGCCGAGGTTGCCGAAGAAATTGAAATGGCTGGGCTGATTCGGGCCGCTCAGTCTGGTGAACCGAGGTGGCTGGAATTAGAAGAAATTTTAAGCAGTGCTCAGGAAAGCCCTCTATCATTCGAGGATAGAATCTTAGGCCAGGTTTCAAACAAACCAAGGAAGCCTTGGTTGGCGCTCCTCACCCGACCAAGTTTTGCCTGGCTGGCGATGGCAGCAACCCTCGTTTTTGCTTTTGTTATCCCCTCGGAAAAACAAATGCCTGATGGAGTCGCACGGCTACTTCGGTATGAAGGATCCGACTCGTCCGTGCAGAAAGACTTTGAATTTCGAAAGGGTGAACAATTTCAATTCAATGATGGCTTGGTCGAGGTTGCCTTTCAGGAAAGTGGCGTGCACCTCATTGGAAAAGGTCCCCTGCAAATGACCGTCATTGATCATAACCGTTTATTTCTAAACGAAGGAGAAATTAAACTGGTGGTCCCACCTCAGGGGATTGGTTTTGTGGTCGATACGATGGAAAGAAAATTCGTCGACCTCGGAACCAGTTTTGTGGTTCAGGCAAGCAGCCTGGGATCCCGCGTCCTCGTGCTCGACGGCGAGATTGCGGTGGGGGAACGAGATGGAAAAGGCTCCCGCCTCATGACCGAGGGGGGACTGGCTAATTTTAACCGTAACGGAGAAGTCTCACCACACAGTACAAGACCCAGTGGAGTACCCGAGGTTAAAAAAGATATTCAAGGAACCAAATTGGGAACCCTGCTTGGCTCCATAATTGGTTTCCCTAAGGATGCACAGATCCCCAACCCCGCCCCTGAAGACAGTCCGATCAGCCGGAAACTCCTCCCTCTTGTACAATCCAAGTTTTCCGACCTGACCTGCCTGAATAAACTAAAAAAAGGAAACCCCATTCGCTTTCGGGGGATCGCAGGTACCTATGATCTATTCCCCCAACGAACAGGCTTGGTGCCCTACTCGGAAAACAATGGTTGGATTGCCTGGTACCAGGGAAAAGTGAAAGCCCCCCAGAAAGGAAAATACCGCTTCTGGGGATATGCGGATAACAACCTACTGGTTGCGGTCAATGGAGAGCCGGTCTTTGAGGGATCGCGCTATGACTCCTCGTTCCGCACCGAAACGAATGTTCCACGAAACAACCATCCCTCCTTTCCTTGCCTCAACGCACGGGCAGGATTTGCCTCAGGTCCATGGTTTGAGAGCGGAGATACCCCCGTGCAAATCGACCTGCTCTTTGGGGAGTCCCAGGGCAACAAAACCTCAAGCCTGCTTTTGATTGAGCAGGAAGGTGCTTCCTACGATCAAACCTACTGGGGTCAACCCAAGTGGCCTCTATTTGCTACCGAAGAATTCTCCGGCCCAGAGAAAAAAGCACTCAACAAACTCAAGACACACATGGAAGAAAAAATCATGGGTTCTTTTTCCATTCCCGAGGCTGAATTATGGGCAGTCATTCAATAAATTAATTAACAGGAAGGCAAAAATCTATGGGATATGGAAAAATAATGAACGATTTACATGATGCCTCCAGGACTTTTAAACACCATAGACAAAGAAGATATTCTTGATTTGATGGCTAACTTAGTTGCAGTTGTTCAATCGAATCATCAACTCTTCGCCAAATAGTTTAAAATTTATCTCCCCATGCAGTCCTGTTACCTATGAAAAAACTCATTAGCTTACTCTTTGTATTTGGTTTAACCCTCTGGGTATCTGCTCAAAAATCGCCCAATGTTCTCTACATTCTTTCGGATGATCAGGCCTGGACTGATTACGGTTTCATGGGACACCCGCAAATTAAAACTCCTCACTTGGATAAACTCGCCAACGAAAGCGTACTATTCGAACGGGGGTATGTTCCCACCGCTCTCTGCCGACCTTCGCTCGTCACTCTGGTCAATGGGCAGTACGCTCACAGGCACGGTATTACAGGGAATGACCCATCACCCAAAAGCTACCAATCCACGAAGGTACAAAAGCAGGCAAAGGCTCAACTCATCTCCTACCTGGATCGTTTCGACACTCTCCCTGACCTGCTTGGAAAAAAAGGGTACCTCAGCCATCAAAGCGGAAAATGGTGGGAGGGGAATTTCAAACACGGCGGATTCTCTCATGGAATGACCCGTGGTTTTCCTCAACCAGGTGGACGCCATGGAGATGACGGCCTAAGGATCGGACGGGAAGGCCTGCAACCCATCGAAGAGTTTGTGGATTATTCAATGAAAGAAAAAAAAACCTTCTTCTTATGGTACGGAGTCTTTCTTCCTCACACGCCACACAACCCACCGGAGCGCCTGCTCAAGCCTTACAGAGATCTTGGTCTCCCCTTACCCATTGCCAAGTACTATGCAAATTGTACCTGGTTTGACGAAACCTGTGGCCAACTCATTGACATTTTGGAAGAAAGAAACCTGCGAGATGACACTCTCATTGTCTATGTGACTGACAATGGTTGGATCAACCGAACCGACAAATCAGCCTACGCACCCCGCTCCAAACAAACCCCCTACGAGGGAGGTATCCGCACGCCCATTATGCTCTCCTGGCCAAACGGGAACCTGAAGAACGGAAGACGCAAGGATGTGGTATCCTCCATCGATCTCTTTCCCACTGTTCTGGCAGCAACCGGAGCCCGCACACCGAAAAGATTGCCTGGGGTAAATCTTCTCGAAAATTTAAAGACAGGGAAGACGATCGAACGAAAGAGAATCTTTGGTGAAAGTTTTGCCCATGATATTGCAGATATCGAAAACCCTGAAGACTCACTCCTCTTCCGATGGACCATTGAAGGAAAGTGGAAACTTTTGCTAACCTATGACGGGGAGGTTAATCGACACAAAACTACCCATCCACGCGAAGAAAAACGCCCTCAACTTTTTAATCTACTGAAAGATCCAAAAGAGGAAAATAACCTGGCCGAACAAAACCCGAATGTAGTGGCAAAACTCGTCGCTAAAATCGATAATTGGTGGCCGGTTAAGGAGCGCAAAGTAGTTAAAAGGTGGGAATGAAAATTTCCTCAGGAACTCAACTTTTTTTAACTTTACCCATTTAATTTTAACCATGGGAAAAATAACCATTTTAAAAACCGCCTTGTTCTTTTTCACTTTTAGTGTTTTCGGAAAAGAAACACCAAACATCTTGATGATTCTGGTCGACGATATGGGGTATTCCGACCTGGGCTGTTATGGCAGTGAGATTGAAACGCCTAACCTGGACAACCTTGCCGCTAACGGTCTACGCTATACTCAATTCTACAACACGGGCAGGTGCTGGCCCACTCGCGGATCTCTGCTTACTGGTTATTACGCTCAACAAATTAAACGGGACAGCCTTCCTGGAATTAAGGGAGGTGGACATGGGCAACGCCCAAAATGGGCCCCTCTCCTACCCGAAATCCTCCGCCCTCCCGGATACAGAAATTATCACAGCGGGAAATGGCACATTGACGGCAAGGTTCTAACTAACGGTTTCGACCGCTCATGGCATGTCACCAATCAAGACGGCTTTTTTAGCCACAATGCTAATTTACTCGATGACAAAAAGTATAACCCAACAACGTTGAAGAGGGATTATTACTCCACCACTGCCACTGCCGATCATGCAATTGAGTTCTTGGAGGATCACCAGCAAAACCACAGCAACAATCCATTCTTCCATTATCTGGCCTTTATTGCTCCTCACTTCCCCTTGCATGCAAAGCCCGAAGATATTGCCAAATATCAGGATCGTTACCTGAGCGGATGGGATAAACTAAGGGAAGAACGATTTGCCAAACAAAAGAAAATCGGCCTGCATAAAACCTCGCTCTCCACACTCGAACCGGAAATTGGCCCACCTTATGCCTTCCCTAAAGCGATCAAGCGCTTAGGGACTGGAGAAGTAAACCGCCCTCTTGCATGGGATTCCCTCACCGATAAGCAGAAGCGTTTCCAGGCCACCAAAATGGCCATCCATGCCGCGATGATCGACCGGGTGGATCAAGAAATTGGGCGGGTCATTCAACAACTTAAAAAGATGGGAGACTACGATAACACCCTGATCTTTTTTGCTTCAGATAACGGGGCCAGTGCCGAGATCATGGTGCGCGGAGGCGGACACGAACCCGATGCCCCTATGGGTAGTGAGAAAACCTACTTATGCTTAGGACCTGGATTCTCCAGCGCTTCCAACACTCCTTTCCGCCGGCATAAAACCTGGGTGCACGAAGGAGGGATCAGCACGCCCCTCATCGCTCATTGGCCAGATGGAATAAAGGCCAAAGGAGAGCTAAGACATTCCCCCGGGCATGTGATCGATATCGTACCTACCATTCTGGAATTAGCTGGAGTAGAAAAACCAAAATCATGGAAAGGGACGCCTATTCCAAAGGCCCCGGGTAAAAGTTTGGTTCCGTCCTTCTTGGACGATCGCGTCATCCCGAGAGAATCTATTTGGTGGATGCACGCGGGTAACCGTGCGATCAGGCAAGGCAATTTCAAACTTGTTGCCGCCAAAAATGACCCATGGGCCTTGTACGATTTGAGTAAAGACCGAGCCGAATCAAATGACCTTTCTAAGAAGATGCCCAAATTAAAAAGTAAACTCGAAAATCTTTGGAATGAAAAAGTAATTCAATTCAAAGAATTACTAACAAATTAAGTTTATAACAAAAATGGCGGGCGAACTTGAATGGTCGCCCTTTGAAGTTTTAAGGAGCAAGACAGCAAAATTTTAAAAGAGTAAATTTGTAACCTGAATAAGAATTTGTAT
>NZ_CAXLML010000191.1:0-9266 GCF_964187505.1 Candidatus Chordibacter forsetii | reverse complement strand
TGAATTTTTTGAAAAATTTCTTGCTTAGCATTTGATTCATCGGGCGATGCAGATAATTCCTGAAATGCATTAAATAAATCATCTAAAGCTCGAGCTAACCCCCCCTCGGCTAAGTTGCTGTTGTGTTCAAGATCTAAACCTCCATCCACACCTGATCTATTAACCGATTCTCCCAAAGCAGCTTGGAGTAAGTTAAGTACCTCTACTTGAGCTTCTATGCTTGCTGATTCACCGAATTCTGAAAAGACTCGTTTATCAAGCAATTCGTTACGTGCTTGATCAAGTCCGTCTGATTCAATCGAAGACGTATTAAGACCGCCTTGGCCTTTGGACATTAAACCTTCTCTCGATAAAACTCTTTGCCGGGCGTAGGACTCATCGTTAACATGAGCTAGGTTTTGACCCGCAATTTCCGCTGACTTCGCGTGAAAACGAAGGGCTTCCGTACTCTTTATAATTCCTCCAATCATAAAATTATAATGATTATGCCCGATCCATCAGCTTCGTAGGAGTTGAAGAATAATTCCCCACTTTGCCCTGTTTCGAGTAGGTTTTGGAGTGGGAGGTCGGACTTGCGACAGAAAGAATATGATCAGTAACCTCAAGCAAACGAGCTAGCAGTCTTTGGTTCTGAGATACCTTTGTACGAACATTTGATATAAGAGAATTAATTTCCTCAATTATACTCTCAAACATAGGTTGAGTAACATCAGGGAGGTGCGGAAGTAATTCGCTTAAGCTGGATTGTTTTGGCCGGCCAAAATTTAAAGCTAAATTCGATACATAGCCTTGGCGACGCTTTTGTAAGATTTGGCTCGCTTCCATTTGAGCTTGTACGGACTGGTTAATCTCCAAAAGACTATCTGGTTTACGATTTAATATAGTCTGTTGCTGTGCATTTAGCAACCCAATCAGACCACCATATTCCTGTAATTCGTTACGTAACAATTCGAGGAGGTCTTCCCAATTATTACTCGTTGAAACTGTTTGTGTAAGATTAACCACGACTAATTGGATTTTTCCTTGTCAGTTTCGATTTCCTTATGATTTCCGACAGGGGATAATTGCTGCTGGAGAATAGAAGAGATTCCAAAACCACCTCCTTGAGCAATGCTCTCGGACAGTGCATCAGTAAAAAAATGTCTGTATAAGCGATGGCCTTCACTATTTTCATTAAAAACACCTTTAAACATTGGCTTTAAGGCATCGTTGAGAAACTGCTTAACTAGGACAGATTCAAATTGCTGGGATACAAATTCAGTTTTTTCACTCTCGGAATTTTTCTGTGAATGAACCATCTCCATAAGTAAGGATGAATCCATACTTACATGCTTACTGCTTATGCTACTATTTTCCATAAAGAATGATTTAGTTGATAACAAGCTCGGCTTGAAGGGCACCGGCATTCTTAATTGACTGAAAAATTGAAGTCATTTCGCGGGTTGTCAGACCAAGCTTATTTAGAGCCGTGGCCAATTCATTCACTGTTGTCCCCCCTGGCTGATCCAACTCGTCAAGCGACTCAAATCTACCTACCTCCTCAATTAATTCGGCATTTTCACCCTCAATAACTTCGGTTGCACCACGAGAAAATGGTAATGGCTGACTCACCCCAGTTGTCGGGTTGAGAAAAATGGTAACATTACTGCTGCTAACGGCGACCGGAGAAATCCGAACATTTTGGGTAGCCACAATCGTACCAGTCCGCTCGTTTATGATAATCTTGGCAGGTATATCTGGTTTTACCTCAACTTCTCCAACAGCAGCGATAAAGTTGGTTGTTTGACCGAGAAACTCTAAGGGAACTTTAACATTAACGACACCACCATCTACAGCAAGAGATGAACCGGGGTAAAAACCATTAATAGCCTTAGCCATCTTAACCGCAGTTAAATTATTAGGTGATCTTAATAACAAATCGATTGAATCTTTGGATAAGGCATCAGTAAATATCTCTCTCTCAATTAAAGCACCATTAGTTACGATACCGACTGTTGGATGATTAACCTGAATATTACCTCCCCCATTTCCGGCTGATAAGCCACCAATTGACACGGGACCTTGAGCAACTGCATATACAAGTCCATCCGCACCCTTGAGAGGGGTTTGTAATAAAATACCCCCCTGCAATGAGTCTGCGTTACCGATAGAGGAAACAGTTAAATCCATCTTAGTACCAGCTTTTCCAAAAGGCCCAATTTCGGCAGTAATCATAACTGCCGCTATATTTCTGGACTTATCTGCTTTGTCCGCACGAATACCAAGAGATTCCAAGGCGTTGAGAATTCCTAGCTCGGTGTACTCTATTCGAGAATCACCCTGGCCATTCAAACCCGTAACAATTCCATATCCAAATAGTTGATTACTCCTAAACCCTCGAACATCGGTTAAGTCTTTAATTCGAGCACCAAACACAAAAATGGGTGCTACCCCCAAAAGAAAAAAAGCAAAGGATCGAACGGTTGACTTCATTAGAAAGGATTGAGAATTGTAGAAAGTTTTTGATACCAAGACTCTTTTTGGGCATCATCAAGGCTGCCTTTTGAAACAAATTCGATTTGAGCGTCAGCAATGTATTGGGAGGAAACAATATTTCGGTATCTCAAACCATCCTTAAAACCAAAACCGATATCTTCTTGACGAACCATTCCCTTGAGAACGGCGAAATAACTTTCCCCAGAAAAAGTAACCATCCTAGCCCCTTCAAGTACAAGCACTCCATTTGGTAATACATCAATAACGATCACACTAACTCGACTTTTTAGGTCTTGAGTATTAGCTATTGAACCGCCGCCTTGGTTGCTACTTTGACTCTCAATTTGAGTACCTGGCAACCCACCATTGTGCGTACCTAGTTTGCTATTAGCATACAAAAATTGTTTGACCGCACTTTCAACCTCAAATTGACGATTTCTGACAGAATTTTGAGAAGCTGATAGAGATGAAGTTTCAGCAACATCAATAGTCAACAAATCCCCAACCGCAAAGGCTCTCTTACCTCCGAACATCCCACGTTGATTGTTACTGCTTTTTAACCATAGAGAGGTAGCACTTACAACCACGGGTAAGAGGCTCATCATTAAGACTAAAAAAACTTTGGGCATTGTAATTATTTTCAAAGGTGAACTTTCACACTACTTTCAGTTAAGACTTTGGCGTGAAATTCCTTATCTGAAGAAAGATTCCTTACCTTAACCAGTGATTCCGCAACCCCATCCTCGAGTGCAAGTCCTTTCATCGTTACGTAAATTCCATTGCCTGAAGCGTAAACATCAATTACCTGACCCTTTTTAATCAGAGTAGACTTGGATAAAATACTCCACTTGAGGGGAGAGTTTGCATTTAAATTAGATTGAAGCTCAAAACCTTTAAGGGCTGTGGTATTCGAAACTGAGCTAGCGTGTTGTTTCAAAATATCTACTTTCCGCAAACTAAAATCTTCTTTTTTTAACTTAGTTCCCCGGTTTAAATTCTTAGTAGAGAAATACACATCATTCAAGCTGGCGACCCGCAAGGGATATGAAAAATCTCCTAACTTTTTACCAGCGTCCCAAAGACTAAAACGAATGAAACAACTCGAGCTTAATTCATCGGGAGAAATGTCCCTGATTTTGATTATTGGGGATGAACTTACCTTCAAGGATTGCCAAGAAGTTGACAAATTTACACGAATTTCTCCAGTCGCTTGGTAACGATGCTTGAGGGAATCTCCAAGTAATCGCTCTAAATGATCTGAAGTCAAAAAACTATTGTTCTCTGATGAAACATTAAAGCTTTGGTAACTCTTCGATGTGCTGGGGCGAAGAAAAGCAGCTTTTTTAAGAGAATACGATTGATTCTTACCCTCAAGGTTAAGGGGTTGTAAAAATCTTTCAACTCCAGCTGTGAGAACAGCTGGAAGTAATAAAAGAAAGGTAAGATGTAAATTTACTTTCAATTATCGCTTAAGCTGGTTAACGCGAGAAAGCATATCGTCAGATGTCTGAATCGATTTAGAATTCACTTCGTAAGCACGTTGAGCAATGATCATGTTAACCATTTCCTCAACGACATTTACATTAGACATTTCCAAATAACCTTGTTGCAAAACACCGAAACCATTCTCTCCTGGAGCACCAATTTCAGGGGCACCACTGGCTTCAGTTTGGATGTATAGGTTGCCACCAAGGGATTTTAAACCTGATGGATTTGCAAATCTAACTAACTCAAGCTGACCAATAATTTGAGTACCCGCGGCAGTTTCGATCGAAACCTCTCCAGTTGTGGCGATAAAAACATTAGTTACCTCGGGATCAATTTGAAGACCAGCAGCAAGAGGGAGTGCGTCAGAAGTAGTAAGCTGGCCATCGGGGCCAACTTTAAAAGCACCATCACGAGTATAAGCTTCGGTTCCGTCAGATCGTTCAACTTGAAAAAAGCCGCCCCCATCAATGGCAATATCCATTTTTTCGTTAGTTTGCGTAAGCTGGCCTTGAGTAAATATTTTCGCAGTTGAAACTACTTTAGTTCCATTTCCCATTTCAACTCCTGTAGGGATGACATTTCCTGCACCAGTTTGACCACCCGATTGCCTGGGGTTTTGATAGAGAAGATCTTGAAATTCAATTTTATTCTTCTTGTAACCCGTGGTGTTGACATTGGCGATGTTATTAGAAATCACATTAAGGTTAAGTTGCTGAGCCTGCATGCCCGTCGCACCGGAATATAAAGATAGATTCATATATATTAGTTAGTTTGGCCAAGAGCTCCAATCGCCTTGCCTGTATTTTCATCAAAAGCTTGCACCATTTTCTGGTTCGCCTCGTGTGCACGAGACACTTCAATTAATCCAATCATTTCTTCAATAGCAGATACATTGCTACTCTCTAAAAAACCTTGTAAAACCTTGAAAGAGCCTGGTTCAGCTAATTCTGGCTGAGTCCCCTCCTCTTTGGTGATAAATCCCCCGCCGACTTTTTGCAGATCGGTGATAGGGGTTTCAAAATTAAAAACACCAATTTTAGCAACTAGCTGTTCTCCTTGAAAAACTTGGCCTTCATCATCTATTGATGCATCACCTTGACCTGGCACAAAGGTAATCGCATTACCTCCTTCATCAACAAATTCGTGCCCCATGCTGTTTACCATACCACCATCGGGATTAGAGTAAAATTGTCCGTCTCTGGTGTATACTCGTTCACCATTTTGGTTCATCAGAGCAAAAAAACCATCTCCGTGTAATGCCAAATCCTGAGGATTTGAAGTCTCTTTTAATTCACCTGCGTTGAAGTCTATTTGGTTCTTCATGACTGGGAACGAACCAGGCATTTCGTTCCTCAACCTATCATGAGTGGATCGAGCAATTTCTCCTCCCTCCACAGCCTCGAAAGATACTGCAACCTTCTTAAAACCTGCAACATGACTAGCCGCAATGTTGTTTGCTATGACATTTTGATACTGTTCAAGACCGCGTAGTGCAGATGCGTTTTCGTATAAAGAGAGATTCACCCATTAAGGAAAGCAATTCTTGCGCCATTAGAGATGAAAGAAATCAATCTCCATCTACGAAAGGTGAATTTTAAAAGAAATCAATAAATACAATCAATTTCTAAAAGTCGTCCGTCAGGCAAATGAATGACGAGAGATGTGGGACGACCATCCTCAGAAACAAGTTCTACTTTAGGGCAGCCCTCTTCTTCGTAAATAACCGCTTTTTCTTGTGGTCTATCCTCAGAAACATTGTTTTCTTTTGCATCTGGTTTACCACTCTTTTGGTCTAAAAGTCCTTCAAAATTTGAATCTCCAGATTCAACATCCTTAAAGCCTCTGCCTTTCAAATAACTATCCATATCAAAAAGTTAGCGATAACGAGCAAGGTCCTCTTTGCTAACATCCAAGACTAAACTAATTTCTACCCGACGGTTTTTATCTGACCGATTAGGAAAACGTACACGATTTGGTTTGGTTGCCCCATGGCCAGTCATACGTTCAAGCTTTCCATCCAATTCACCCGCGGAGTAGTGTCCCAGAGCATTGTTAATTTCGACTGCTTGGTAAAGGGACAACTCCCATTCAGCAAGTTCATGATTCTTCACTTTATCAGCAAGTCCCATAGAGTGTGAGTCGATTCTATATGCCAAAACATGTTGAGATAACAACCAAGACATTCTCTGCATTACCTTTCTTCCATGAGTTGACAGCTTGGAAGATGTAGACTCAAAAATAGGTTTATCATCACCATGATACAAAGTAACCTTCAGACCGTCTGAAGTAACTTCTAATTGAATTGTCGAATCATCTATTTCGTGCAATTTCAACCGTTGATACCAATCTTGGGCAATTCGATGAAGTACATCGATGTCAATTGAAGTCGTATCATTTGTATTTCTCATGGTGGTATCAGACCTGCCAACAATTTGATCCACCATACTTCCAGGTCTAGCATCTTTCTGCTCGATAGGAGTAGATTTAGGAACCCCTGCTTTGTAGGGGTCACGAAAAAAGCGTGTTGTGGCTATGATAACTTCTTCATCTTGTGATAGAATCCACAATACCAAAAATAGGGACATCATCCCAGTTACAAAATCTGCATAAGCAACTTTCCAAGCTCCTCCGTGCCCGAAAGAAAAATTCCGAGACCTTTTAGGGCGTAAGCTAGGCATAAGGCAAAGTTGGATCAGGTCGAGAAATCAACCACCTTTAGCTGCGTCTTTGCATTTTTCTTCGAGATCATCCGCAGTGGGTTGCATAACTTTATCAAGGGAACGCCTTCCTATCTCGACTGCCATGATTGGAGAAAGTCCAGTAGCAAATCCAGAAACAGAGCGTTCTACAATGCGGTAATAAAGCATTTCTTGGCCTTGATTCAAAGAAACCAAACGCCCTAAGGGTACGCCAATTCCGTAGGCTAGGAAAATTCCCAAAAATGTCCCACTGAGCGCTGCAGCAACCTTGTAGCCGACAGATTCTGGGTCTTCCAAATTAGACATGGTATTAATAATTCCCAAAACAGCAGCCACAATACCAACTCCAGGCAGAGCATCAGAGATCATTTCAATTGCTTTGATAGAACGACTTGCCTCAGCCTCACGACTACTTAGCTCAGACTTTAAAATTCCTCCAATCTCCCCTGGTTTACACCGACCGTCAACGATGGGTCTAAGAGAATTACATAGAAATTCAACTAAACCCTTATCATTTAAGAAAGAAGGATACTTAGAAAAAATAGAACTGTTGTTGGGATCGCTAACATGCTCGTCAAGTGCTGGCGTTCCTTTTCTTCTACCAAGCATAAACAGTTCGTATAGCATAACGAGAAGGTCAATAAATTTACCTTGGTCGCTTATACCACCCTTAAAAGCCTTTATGATATCGCTTTTGAGGGTAAGCAGCACCGTCTTTGGACTTGAAACAATTAAAATCCCCAAGCCGATTCCACAAATAATCATAATTTCTCCAGCATGAATCAAAGAAACTGGATTTCCGCCCGCGACCGCAAAACCTCCGATGCAGGAGACAAAAACGATAATCATTCCAACAGTTAAAAGCATAGTGAGAAAAGTTAGTTAATCGGAAGTTTGAAATTTAGCACGAAGAGAAATTATAGAATGTGAAAGGATCTGACTAATCCTTCCATCTGACAAGTTAAAGAGTTGTGCGATCTCAGACAACCTCAATTCCTCTACATAGTAAAGCATCAGAATTTTTTGGCTTTGCTCGGGTAATTCTTTTATGTGCTCTCGAAGGGAAATGATTTTTTCCTTTCTTTCAACTTGATCAAATGCAGTGGGTTCAGTCGGATCGTATAAAGATTCGCCTAAAGATTGGCTTTCATTGTCAGAATCAGAAAAAGAGGATTTTGACTCCAAAGGAACAAAAACAATGGGCTGGGTTTGTTCCAGAAGTTTTGTGTATTCGGCATGAGAGATTTTAAGTTCCTGACAAATTTCATCGCTTGTTGGTGGCCTCTTTAAGGCTCTTTCCAAATCAAGAATTGTAGACTGTAGAGATTTAGCCTTTGCCCGATTAGCCCTAGGTAAATGATCAATCCTTCTCAATTCGTCTAGCAAACCACCTTTAATCCTAAGAGCCGCATAACTACCAAAGGCCCTACCCTTAGATGGATCAAATTGATTAACAGACAAAATAAGCGAACGAACACCAATGCCATACATATCTTCGGTTTCATAACTTTCGGGAAAATGATAACGCAATCGATTTACGATCGACTTAACTAAGGGCAGATAATCCTCGATCCATTGATCACGAGTTTTTTTGCTAGACATTGCCTCACGGTAGTTGTCCGCAGCAATTTCAAAGCGTTTTTGGTTATCCTCGCTGGATAAAATCTTTTGAGCGGAGACACTCACTTTTTAATATTTGGTTGTTTCAAACTTTTAGAATCATTGGCAACCGCGGCCAAATTAGCTTTAACGGAGGAATTTAATACGGAATCGTTGTTGTCACTCAAAACTTTACCTTTAGACGCAACAGTTTCATGGGATGCCGGAGGGTTAGAATTTACCAAAGCTTGTGAGCTTTGAACTTTTCTAAGGGCTGTGGTTAGCAATATGCGGCCAAAGAATGAAATTACCAAGGAACCAATGGCACCAAATACCAAGCTCATGACAAGGTCTCGGTAAAGAAACAAGGAAAAGGCATAAAAAAACACAAAACCAATAAATCCGCTGAGGAAAAAAAAGAATTTGGCGTCGTCGTTCACAGTTTAAGAATTTTGATAAGATGAAAAAGATTGGGAATATAAATTCTCTGGGAAGGATTTAGCGATCATCTGATTTAGTACATTAGCGGAAAAATCACCCGTAACATTCTGCCCTGTCGAGATACAATAAGGAGATAAACCAGAATCAAAAATAATAGGCCAAAGCTTTGATGCATTAGACAATTCATCAAAATGTGAAATGGCAAGGTGAGTTGCAGAAAGGTTAGAACCAATTTGAATACACTTAGACAGAACCTTTCTATCGTATGCACCATTTAGAACAAGGATGCGCGAGTGAACTCCGATAGCGTCCAAAGATGAATTGATCAAAGACCATTCTGTGACATCACTAAGAGAAATTCCTGGTATATCGATAAAAAGAGGAGAATTTAAGCTTGTTGGTGGAACCTTTGCAGCTTCCCGATATAAGGTAACACCTATTACCTCACAGAAAATCCTTAAAGAATCATCTGGATTGGGGACTCCGTTTTCTAATTTAAGTACCATGGGCACCCTTTTCTTAATAAAAACCTCGTGGGCTAATAGTTTGCACAACATGGTCGTC
>NZ_CAXLML010000190.1:0-14826 GCF_964187505.1 Candidatus Chordibacter forsetii | reverse complement strand
CCTTTTGCAGCAGGGTGGAGCAGTCTGGTAGCTCGTCAGGCTCATAACCTGAAGGTCGCAGGTTCAAATCCTGCCCCTGCTCCCAAATTATTAACCCTTAACAACATACAAAAGAAAATTATTTCTCCCATCCTCTCGTTCGGGATGGGCTTTGAACCATCAATATTATGAACGTATCTGTAAAAGATCTCCTCGATGCCGGAGTCCACTTTGGCCACCAAGTCCGCCGTTGGAACCCTAAATCCAAGCCCTTTGTTTACGACAATAGACACGGAATTTCCATTATTGATTTGGAAAAGACCTATGATTTGCTTGAGAAAGCTGCTCAGGCGGTCGAAGAAGTTGTTGGATCTGGTAAACAAGTCTTAATTGTCGGTACCAAAAGGCAGGCTGTTGAACCAGTCCGTGAGCTTGCCGCTGCCACCAATATGCCATTTTGTGTGAATCGTTGGATGGGTGGAACTCTTACTAATTATGAGACTGTCTCCACAAGTATTGCGAAATATAAAAAGTATTTGCGCATGGAAGAAGACGGTACATTAGATAAAATGCACGGCAAAGAGAGTGCATCTATCAAGCGTCAAATGACACGCATGAACAGGGACTTTGAGGGGTTACTTAATCTACAAGGTCTACCTGGAGCGCTTTTCATTATCGATTCTTTTAACGAATCTATCGCAGTGGCTGAAGCTAACCGTTTGAAAATTCCCGTGATTGCATTGGTCGACAGTAACTCTGACCCATCCCTTCTTTCTCACCCTATTCCTGGGAACGATGACTCGACCAAATCCATCCGAATCATTGTGGATGTCATTCTTGAGGCCATTCAGGCGGGGGCAACTAAACGCACTCAAACTCCAACAAAGCGTAAGGATATTACACCTGTCTCCCAAGAACCTGATTTTCTTGATAATGAAGATGAGCCAGAAGTCACCCTTCCCGAAGGCTATGACGAAATGGACTTTGACGACCGTAAGAAGGCAGAAAAAACTGTCGATGAAGAGCCTCAATCTGAGACAATTCCTGTAGCTGATAATTCATCTGCTTCCGTTGAAGAGTCTGATTCAGATAGTAGTAAGAAAGCTGAAGCAAATCCAGATTCCGCAGACAATGCTGTCGCAGAGGAGTCAAAGTAAATAACTCTTCATTAACCTAATTTTTTACCAAGTTCGAATTACCTAAGATGTCCATCAACAAAGATAGTGTTATGGCCTTGCGCGAAAAAACTGGCGCCGGGCTTATTGATTGCAAGCGCGCCTTGGGCGAAAGTAACGGAGATATGGAAGAAGCTGTTTCCATACTTCGTAAAAAAGGAGTGGCAACCGCAGCGAAAAAATCCGGTCGCAGTGCAAGTGAAGGAATGATTGCTCAAGCCATATCTGAAGATCGTTCCAAGGGTATACTTGTAGAAGTAAATTGCGAAACTGATTTTGTCGCTAAAAACGATGACTTTGTTGTTTTCTCAAATGAAATTGCTATGGAGCTTTTGAATAACCCATCGGCAGACTTTGAAGAAAAGAGAACTGAACAGGTTGCAAAGATAGGTGAAAATATTAAAATTTCCAGATCTGAAACGCTTGCTCCTAAAACATCCGGTCTTGTTGAATCGTATGTCCACACCGGTGCGAAAGTAGCAGTACTCCTATCGGTAGGTTCCGATTCTTCAGAGGTTCATTCAAACGAACTTGTGGTTTCAATGGCTAAAGATATCTGCATGCACATTGCCGCGACTTCTCCGGTTTGTGTATCAAGAGACGAAGTGCCTTCAGAACTTGTTGATAAGGAAAAGGAAATTGCCCAAGCCCAAGCTGAGGGTAAGCCCCCACAAGCTGTTGAAAAGATTATCAGCGGCAAGTTGGAGAAATATTTTGCTGGCGTTTCTTTGCTTGAACAACCCTTTGTAAAGAACCCTGACCAATCGATTCAGCAATTTGTTGATGAAGTTGGAAAAGAGATTGGATCGCAACTCAAGGTAGAAAAATTCCTCCGTTTTCAAGTCGGGGACAGTTCTTAATCTTTTAGGATTTACCTTCTTAGATAATCCCCTTTCATGAGGGGGAGCGACCTTTATGCATTAAGCAGCCAAGTGCTTACACTGGCTGTTAAGTAGAGGCAGAGCAGTATAATACCGTGGGTTTTTACTAGGTGCTTTCCCCCTAACCAGTAGATTAATATTCCAGTGGTTAAGAGTAACGAGAGGTAATCAATCCACGGATAAGGTGCTCCGCTGCATATCGGGCCCATCACTCCAGCCAGTCCACCAATAAGGGAAAGGTTAAATAGATTTGATCCAACGATATTTCCTAGCAGCATGGATGTTTGAGCTTTCCGAATCAGGCTGATCGATGCAGCTAATTCTGGAAGGCTTGTGCCTATGGCTAGTAAGGTAAACCCAATCAGTTCCTCAGGCACTCCAGCAATCAATGCCAGGCTTTTAGATCCATAAACCAGAGAATCTGAACCAAGCCAAAGGGTAAGAGTCGCAAGGATGAGCATAATTATGGAAATGAGCAGGCTGCTTGCAGGAGAGTTTTCAACTTGGCCTAATTCCTGAAATGTTTTGTTGGCACTCTTGTTCTTTAATGCATGAAAGGAAACAAAAATTAAATAAAGGACGATAAATACAAGTAAAAGAGTGCCTGGGATCATTCCTAGCTCTCCGCGTGGCAGAAAGACCAAAGCGAGGCAAAAACCAATAGTTATCCAGCTTAAGCAATGTCTTTGAGCCTGAGAAACCGCACCTTTTGTAGATATGTTTCCTAGCAGAAGGGCTATTCCGAGGATTAGGCCGATATTTGCTATATTAGAACCGATGATGTTTCCAAGAACCAATCCGGGAGAATCACTTCGAATAGCTGATAGGGAAGTAAATAATTCAGGGGTAGAAGTGGCGATCGACACAATGGTTAATCCAACTACCACTGGTGGAATACCAAGCTGGCAAGCAATGTTTGAACTATGATCGCTTAGCCAATCTCCTCCTTTGGTTAGAAGAAAAAAGCCTGTAATTATACAGAGAGTTAATACACAAAGATATAGGCCGTAAGATTGATGAGCCCATGGAGTGATCCAACTATCTAAAAGTTCGTACATCGGTAAGAAAACCGATTAGGGTGGTTGCTGAGTTTTGAATGGCAAGTAGATTCACGTTGCAAGAGTACTCATCCGCCCTTGACTTGACGGCACATTGCTTCATCTTTCCTCATTTTGCGTGAGGCGTACTCCAAATGAATGCTCCTGAAAAACTTAAGGATACTTTAAATCTTCCAAAGACAAACTTTCCCATGCGTGCTAACGCAGTGGTGCGAGAGCCTGCTCGTATGAATCATTGGGAAACATCAGAAGTCTATGCAAAGATGCAAAAGAAAAACCAAAATGGTCCGTCTTTTGTACTCCATGACGGTCCTCCCTTTACCAATGGAGATGTGCATGTAGGCACGGCACTTAACAAAATTCTTAAAGACTCCATTTTGCGCTACAAAAACGCCCGTGGTTTTCGCACACCGTTTTTACCTGGTTGGGATTGCCATGGTTTACCTATTGAGCATAAGGTAACAAAGAAATTAAGAGCCTCTAAAAAAGAGTTTGATGCTGTTGAGTTGCGCAAGGAGTGCGAAGAGTTCTCGAAGTCGTATATTGAAACCCAGCGTAGTCAGTTCAAGCGATTGGGAGTTTTGGCAGATTGGGAAAAAGAGTACAAAACAATGAATCCTGCCTACGAGGCAGAAATTCTTCGTACCTTTGCTGATTTTGTGGATCAAGGACTTGTTTACCGCAGTAAAAAGCCAGTCTATTGGTCTATTCCTTGCCAAACTGCACTGGCAGAAGCTGAGATTGAATACCTTGACCATAAAAGCCCTTCTATTTTTGTTCGTTTTCAAATAAAGGGGGAGAAAGACGAATACTTAGTAATCTGGACTACCACACCCTGGACCTTGCCTGCCAACCTTGCAGTGGCAGTTCATCCCCGGGAGACATACTCTGAGGTGCAGGCGAATGGATCAAGTTATTGGATCGCCGAACAACGGGTGAATGAGTTTACCCAGGAGTGTGGATTCTCCGACCATACAATTGGCCGGACTTGCACGGGATCCGACCTTGCTGGGAAAGCCACTCTTCATCCATTTATCGATCGAGATAGCATGGTTGTGAACGCTGAGTATGTAACCATGGATACAGGTACGGGGTGTGTACACATTGCACCGGGGCATGGATTGGATGATTACCTAACCGGTTTGGAACACGATCTAGAAATCTATTGTCCACTTGATGATGGAGGGAAGTATTTGGATGATGGACAAATCCCTAAAGAATTGGTCGGTCTTTCTGTTTTGGAAAAGGCGGATGGCTCCAAGGCAAACCATGCAGTTTTGGAAATTCTTACATCATCAGGAGCATTATTGGCTCATAAACAATACGACCATCAATATCCTCATTGTTGGAGGAGTAAATCACCGGTGATATTTCGAGCAATGGATCAATGGTTTGTTTCCCTCGATAAAGAAGATTTGCGAAGCCGTTGCATTAATGGATTAAAAGAAGTCTCATTTACTCCGGAGTGGGGGAGAAACCGAATTCATGGATTTCTTGAAGCTCGTCCTGACTGGTGCATATCGAGACAACGTTCCTGGGGGGTTCCGATACCGGTATTTTTTGATGATGATGGAAATGTATTACTTGATTCCAACCTGATTGAATTTCTTGCCTCAAAAATCTCGCAAGATGGGTGTAATTTGTGGTTTTCCCAAACAGCTGAGGAATTACTCGATGGTTATGACCTTCCTGATTCTTGGAAAGGTCGGAAATTATCCAAGGGGCAGGACACCCTCGATGTATGGATTGATTCTGGATGCAGTCATCGGGCGGTTCTTCGTAAAAATGAGGAAGTTTCCTGTCCGGCTGATTTATATTTGGAGGGCAGTGATCAACACCGTGGATGGTTTCAAAGCTCTCTTTGGACGAGTATGGTTTCTACCCAGTCGGCACCTTATCGAAGAATTTTAACCCATGGTTTTGTGGTTAACGGAGAAGGAAAGAAAATTTCCAAAAGCGATGGGAAACCCCAGACTGCAGATTCTTTTGTTACAAAATACGGGGCTGATGTTTTGCGCCTTTGGGTATGTTCGGAGGATTTCCGCAGGGATATTCCCTTGTCCGATGAAATCCTTGAACAGGCAGTGCGGGCCTATCGCACCCTGCGTAATACATTACGCTTTCAGCTTGGAGCCTTGCATGATTTTTCTCAGGCAGAGCATTCGGTACCAATCGAGCAAATGTCCCCGATAGATCTTTGGACTCTTGGGAAAACCAATGATTTAATTCGAGAAGTTACTGATTCATGCGAACAGTATGAATTTCACCGGGCTATTCAGTGTTTGAATCGATTTTGTTCGGGTATTCTTTCATCAACTTATCACGATGTGATCAAAGACAGGCTTTACACATTGGACCCGAACGATCCTTTGCGCCGTTCAACACAGTCGGCCTTAAGGATGATTTTCGAGTCTTTGATAAAATTAATCGGTCCCTTTACCCCTTACATTGCAGATGAGGCATGGGCATTTGGTCAATCGGGTGAGGAATATTGTAACGATTCATTGAGTTTACAGGATTGGCCGAAGGAAATTGATTTAGGAGAAGGTCAAATTGCAGTTTCCGATGTTCAGGAATTATTAGACCTTAAAGATTCACATGTAAATGAAGCATTAGAATCTTTACGGGTGAAAAAAGAGATAGGTCAGTCTTTGGACGCATGCGTTAGTCTTTGTTTATCAACAGACAGTAAATTCGTTGATATTTTAAAACGTCGATCCTTGGATGAATTGGCTGAGTTATTTATTGTATCATCCGTTACCTTGGAAAATCTTCCTTCCGGAGAGGTAGATAAAGTCACAGCTTGTCATGCATCAGGTATACGTTGTCCCCGAAGTTGGCGCTGGGTTCCAGAGCTTGTTAAGGTGGAGCCATGGGGTGAAGTGTCCCCTCGTTGTGCCGAAGTGCTTGCCAAGATTCGTTGAAATCGTATTCTGCCGAAAATCTAGTTTATAATGACTGCAAAAAAGAAAGTCTCTTCTACAACCCGACCAAAACCAAACAAGGATAAAGCTGTGGCATCCAAAGCCAAGGCTCCATCCAAAAAAGCGGCCAAGCCAAAACCTACGGCGAAGCAAGCCTCTGTTAAGAAGGTGACTAAGAGCGTGCCTGCTAAGAAGAAGCCTACTGCTGCGTCTACCAAAACGAAAAAACAAGTTTCATCTAAGAAGGCAAAATCTACAGCTTCTTCAAAAGCCTCTTCGAAAACTCGTACATCTCAGAAAAAAGATTCAGCCACTATATCGAAGGTTAAAGAAATTGTCTCCAAATCAAGGGCGATCAATCAGAAGGAGGATACAAAACCAGAAAGCACCTCCTTTTCTTTCGATGATGTTCTTGGGTTAATTCATTCAAAAAAGAAAGAAAAACCAAAGAAGGTTACCGCCAAGAAAGCTGCAGAAGTTCAACCCCCAAAAGTAGCAAAGACCAAGCCTGAGAAAGTTTCCAAAGTAAAAAAGCTTACTACTGCTTCCATTGATGACATTCTAGGGTTTGGTGCTCCATCTGTGGGACCAAGTCGACCGGTTTGGGATGTAACTAAAGTCCCCACTCAATGGGCTTCTTATTACGAATCGTTAATGTCCTTGCGGAATTCACTTAAAGGTTCTCTTGGAGAGCGTTCAAATGAGACCATAGGTGCGTCTGCTCGAGAATCGGGTGAATTATCAATAAATTCAAGTGATGCTGGAACTGAAACTTTTGACCGTGATTTAGCTCTTTCCATGGTTGCCAATGACCAAGAGGCTTTAGAGGAAATTGAAGAGGCGATTGATCGGATATTCGACGGCTCGTATGGAATCTGCCTGGAAACACAAAAACCGATTAACAAGAATCGCTTAAAGGCTGTTCCTTTCACCCGTTTTTCGGTGGAGGGACAAAACCAGTACGAGCGTGGAAGAATTAAAGAAAAAGATTTCGGTACTGGGACGTTTGCTACCTTAGCAGATTCAACTATGGGTGAAGAAGACTAGGTTTGTGGGCCTATCTTCTTTGTAATTTTTTATTTTGGTACAATATTTACGTTTGTGGACCCTCTTGGTCAGCATTCTTGTGCTTGATCAATGGTCAAAGTCATGGGTTGTCGAGAGGGCAGTTGAGCTTCGAAGGAACCCAATCGTATTAATTGATTACCTCGAAGGACCTGAAGCTTTTCTCGAATTTACTTATGTGACTAACCCGGGGGCGGCATGGAGTCTTTTTTCGGACTATCCTGAAGCTCTAACCTTATTAGCTGGAATTGCTTTGGCTTCTATTTTTATTTTTCGCAGGCATTTGGAACTCCACCGAAATTCTTTGCAGTTTGTTTTTGGAGCGATTGCGGGGGGGATTGCAGGAAATTTAGGGGATCGAATATTTCGTAATCCAGCAGCGGTGGTTGATTTTATCGATGTTTTTCTCCCTTGGGTCGAGTATGATTATCCCATTTTTAATGTTGCAGACTCAGCTATTTTTATCGGGGCTTTTTCCTATCTGATTATAGGTTTTTTGGATTCGAAGACCAAAGATAACGGTCAAAAGAATATACCAGTATAAATCAGGCGGGTTAGCAGTAGGAGCCTGCTTATTCGAGATTCATTACCTGCTCACGAATTTTTTCAATTTCTACCTTTGCTTCAATAACGAGATTAGAAATTGTAGGAGTTAAAGATTTTGAGCCCAAAGTATTAAACTCTCGGCCCAATTCTTGAACAATAAATTCCAGTTTTCTGCCAATTGGTTGTTTAGCATGTAAACCTTCTTCAAATTGTTCCAAGTGACTGCGTACCCGAGTAATCTCTTCAGAGACATCAGATTTTTCAGCATAGACAGTAAATTCCTTACGAACTGCGTCATCATCGCAGTTTATACCCAAGCCACTTTCTTTAAGTCTTTGTAGTAAGCGGTCTCTCCATTCTCTAGCGAGTCCCTCCGTGTTTTTTTCAACTGAGTGAACGATTTCGCCTAAACTATAAGCACGTTTCCTTAAGTCTTTGGCAAGTGAATCGCCTTCTTTTCCGCGCATTGAAACCATCTGATTAAGGGCAATATTTGTCTTGTCGATTAATATGTCTTCGATTGAGTCCAACGACGGTACCACGGGTTCCCTTGAGCCCGATGTCAGTATCCGTTGTATTAGATCGACGGATGGTGAATAGGGGAGATCTTGGCTAAGGCAAATTTTTTTTAATTCGTCTAATTTGTCGCCAACTCTTGCTTCTTGATCGCGAGAAGGATTTTCTGCTGAAATCGCTTGTGGTTGAAGCAGAATTGATAGACGAATCCGTCCACGCTCTACCGAAGAACGAATTAGTTTTTGTGCTTCCCTCTCAAAAAACTGCCATTCCTTGGGTCCGTGTAGTAGGAATTCAAATCCTCTTTTATTTACTGAAGAAAGTTCGATCACACCATGAAATTCGGGCAGGGTAATCTCCGCCCGTCCATAGCCAGTCATACTCTTCATAAAGTTGGCATTTGGGGAAGTCCGCTCACGCCCATTAAGCGGGCTGCTTCCATCGCATCTTTATCCCCCCGACCACTTAAATTTACGCAGAGCAATTCATCCTTTCGCATCTCTTTGGCACGTTTAAAGGCATGAGCGAGGCCATGAGAGGTCTCAAGTGCGGGTAGGATGCCTTCTGTCGAAGATAGTGCCCTGAAGGCGTTAAGTGCGTCCTCGTCGCCAGCATGGGCAAATTCAATCCGGTTAAGGTCTCGGTAAAATGCATGTTCAGGACCTATGGCTGCATAATCTAATCCTGCAGAAACTGAGTGGGTTTGGTTTATTTGTCCATCCGGGTTTTGCAAGATCCAAGTTTTACAGCCTTGGAGTACGCCAAGTTTACCTCCTTCAAAACGGGCTGCATGTTCACCTTCTTTGAGAGAACGACCACCTGCTTCAACACCAATTAAGCGGACATTTGTTTCTTCAAGGAAATCAAAAAAGAATCCAATCGCATTGCTGCCACCTCCCACGCAGGCAATCATTTCATCAGGTAAACGACCTTCTGTCTCGAGAAATTGCCTTTTGGTTTCTTTGCTAATTATACGGTGGAAATCTCGCACCATACCGGGGTAGGGGTGTGCTCCCAGAGCCGAGCCCAAAATGTAGTGAGTTGTACGAACATTGGTCACCCAATCTCTCATCGCCTCATTAATGGCTTCCTTAAGGGTTTTACTACCCGCTTCTACTCCATGCACTTCAGCCCCGCTCAAGCGCATGCGAAATACATTAAGAGCCTGTCGGCGCATGTCTTCTGCACCCATGTATATTTTGCAATCTAAGCCAAATTTTGCACAAACTGATGCAGTGGCGATCCCATGCTGTCCTGCTCCGGTTTCTGCAATAATTCGTTTCTTCCCCATTCTTTTCGCGAGCAGGGCTTGTCCTAGTGCATTGTTTATTTTGTGTGCACCTGTGTGAAGTAAATCTTCCCGTTTTAAATAGATTTTAGCCCCGCCCAATTCTTTGGTTAGGCGCTCGGCAAAATACAATTCTGTGGGTCTTCCGGCAAATTCCTTGAGCAAACGATCGAGTTCATGCTGGAAGCTAGGATCAGCCCTAGCTTCCAAATAGGCATCATTTAATTCCTTTAGCGGATGGTACAGGGTTTCGGGCACATAGCTCCCACCGTATGGACCGAACCTGCCTTTTTCATCGGGCAAAGAGAATCGATCAGGCATGACGGAACGGGCAAGGGGTTCATTAGTTTCTACAGTCATGGTAATCATGTAATACTAGTCAGGTATTTGCTTGCGACAACCCAAGAAGTGACCCAAAAAAAGACTTAGTCATTCACATGTCCAAGAACCCAACACCAACCATTGTAGTTCCAGCCCGGTTGGCATCCTCCCGATTTCCTAAAAAATTACTGGCCGATGCAGGGGGTATGCCTCTAATCTTAAGAACTGCCAATCGTCTGCGAAATCAAGTTCCCGAGTATGATCTTGTTTTTGCGGTGGACGGTGAGGAAATTGCCCAACCCTTAAAGCAGGAGGGATTTACCTGTATTTTTACAGATCCAGATTTAGCTTCGGGTACCGATCGTGTCGCTCAGGCGAACAAAATTTTACAAAGGGATGAAATTTTAAATGTTCAAGCGGATGAACCAATGGTCATGCGTGAACATATCTTAGCTCTCGATAAAGCTTTAAAAAGAAAAGGTGCTGATCTTGCAACCTTGGCTGCTCCTTTCGAAAAAAATGAAGATTTTCAAGACCCTAATCAAGTAAAGGTGGTGCTTAGTCTCTCAGGATTTGCTTTGTTTTTTTCCCGTGCACAAATTCCTTACGATCGCGAACATGCTGGGGTAGTGGGGCACAATTGTTACAAGCATTTGGGTATGTATGGATACCGGGGTGAATTTTTGAACGAATTTGCCAGCCTGCCGCTTGGTTGCTTGGAGGGATTGGAAAAACTTGAGCAATTAAGGGCTTTGGAAAACGGAAAGCATATTTCAGTAGAGATCGTAAAAAATGGTACCTGTGGGGTCGATACTCCTCAGGATTTGGCCGGCCTTTCCTTTACTTAATTGGTTTGTGAAAGAGGCAAAGTCCAAAATTATACGAAGTTACGTATTGAGGGAAATTTTAGGAGCAACTCTTTTATCTACCCTCGTTTTGACTGCCATCTTGCTTTATGGAAATTTATCAAAGAACGATGAGGAACTCTTTCGCGCCTTGGCGATTTCTCCACTTCTCTTTTTAGAACTTGTATCGCTAATGCTTCCTTTCGCCCTTTCCCTTGGCTTGCCCTTTGGTTTTTCTCTGGCGGTCATCTTTTGCGTGGGTAGGTGGTCGGCCGATCGAGAAGTTTTAGCTATGCAATCCCTGGGGATAAGAAGAAATCTTTGGGCTAAACCAATTTTTTTATCCGCACTAGCGGTTAGTTTTATTGGTTGCTTTGCTTCCCTTCATTTATCGCCTGTTTCTCGAGGAGTTTTTGAGGAACGTGTCAGGGACATGATTTGGCAGGATTTTGAGAGCTGGGTCGAGGACGGTCGGGAAATTGCTTTTAAAGTCGATGGGGAGGGTGAGCAAAAATTTATGGGTGGATTGACCTCAGGCCATCAAAAAAAAATGACTAGGGCGACTATGTCCATAGGTTATGGAGCGGGTCATTTATGGCACAATGTGCGCATTTTGACATGGGGTGCTCAAAACGAATTACTTACGATATTACACGCAAAACGTGCCACTGTGCGAAAAATTCGTGATAAGGGAGCGATTGAACTGTTCTTAAGTGAAGTTGATTATGAATCCCTAGATCATTCTGGGGGCAATCATTTAAAATCATCAAGTTTTGTATCTTTTAAAAAATGGAAACAACCAATTAGGTTTAGCCTGGAAACCCCTCAAATAAATCGGGATTCCAAACACATGCCTTTTCTTGAGTTTTTGAATAAAGTGAAGCTGGATGAAATCCACGATGCCGATTACCAGAGGGCTTGTTTTCATTTCAACAAATATGCATCATTGGGGTGTGCTCCTGTGGCTTTGTGCCCATTACTTTTAACACTGGCTGTTCGCCGAGGCCGGCGGGAAACTTATTCTAACCTTTTTACAGGTGTATTGATTTGTCTTTTTTACTTTTTATTGGGAACCAGTGTAGGAGAATTAATAGGTTCGAACGGATACGGTTGGTGGATTTCCAATTTAACTGCAGGGAGTATTGGAGTGTTTGCTATGCAAAGATGAGTAAATCATAATTAACAAATCCCTTTACTTCTCCAAAAAAATGACGAAAGTTGTATTAAAATGTAAACTTCTGCTAATACTTATGATTCTTATGTTTCACAATAGCCCTCTCATGTCCCTATGAAATTTCAAAATACCTTCATAATCGCCCTATCTGTTAGTTGTTTTTCAAGCTTTGCATTGAATGCTAATGTAGGGGGAGTATCTGGTTCCAATGTTTTCACTATAGCAGATGGAAATTATTCAGAACCCACTTACAAGATTGTAAGTGCAGCAACTCTTGGGAATTCAGTTTTTTCCGGTTCGGTCGATTCATCTTCTAATTCTGATCAAAACATTACTTTCGCGACCGGTACGGATGAAAATAATGCGACTACTTACCCCTTCTTTGCTGCTGGTGCATTTAAACCTGATGTGCAACTACCAGAAAGCAATTTTACCGTTTCCATAAACGGAGATGGTAATATTACGGCTGTTTCTACACCCACCTATCGTAGTAATTTCGATAATAGTGGAGTAGGTTTTGATAATGCTCCAGAAATTATTGTTTCTCCTTCCGATGGTGGTGGGGATACGGCAAGCATAACGGCTGCAATTGATAGCAATGGAAAAGTATCTGGTTTCACTGTTGTAAGTGGTGGAACAGGTTATACAACAGCTGCCGAACTTACTGTAGTTGGGGGGCCACATTTTGCACGAATAGCTAATGAGGACAGCACTTATTACGGAAGATGTTTTCTCATAACTAATAATTCTCGAACTAACCTTACTTTGGACATGTCCAATCTTGCCCAGGGGGAGAGTACTAATGTATCGACCTATTTCCCTGCCGGAACTTTAGTGGAAGTTGTTCCCGCGGCTACTCTGGGTAATATATTTGGATCTTATTGGCCACTTACTAATTGGACATCAGCCACTGGTTGGCGTGGAACAACCGGAAATACTGTCGATTGGGTATATGTTTATGACCCTAGCCTTGGGGGCTACACCAAGTATTTACACATTGCCGGAGGCGGTTTATACGGGTGGTATTCCCGTGATAAAGGTTATGGAGTGAAGTGCAATAACACTGTAATTTATCCGGATGAAGCATTTATTGTAGCTCGGAGGAGTTCTGGCACAGTAACTTTAGAATCTGAAATCAGTTTTGATGACTCTCCTACTCAAATCTACCTTCCGGAATCCGGAAAGACTTTTATCGCCAATAATCCTTTCGGTATGGATTTGCTTTTAACTGAAATCATTCCTTCAACTGAAATCCACGATTCAACCACTTCGAAGTTCCGTGCTGGTGCTTCCGATTCGGACACTGACATGGATACCATTACAATTTTGGCATCTGGTACATGGAAAAAATATTGGTATAAATCTGGAGTGAATTCTGGAATAACCACTACAATGAAAGCGATTGGCAAAGCTGGATCGGGTGGTAGCAGTGCAATGACAACAAGCGACCTGTTTATCGGTTCTGGTTCCATTTCTGCTATACAAAGTTCTTCCAATGCCGCAGGTACTTCTATTGTAACAAATTACAATGATGGAAATTACACTAAATTAACTTTAACTGGCACGGCTCCTGGTACTGGGTTTACGATTACTCTAAGTGATATTCAAGGATACATGCTAAGCGATGATGGAGCCAATGAGTTAAATGCCACAACTCTGGAAACAGTCGATACAAACGGTTCTGGATCTATCGTTTACTCCAATATTTCGGGTAATTTTGAAATTGTTGGAAGTGGATCGGGTTTTGTGGTTATCGAAAAGCAACGAGATGTTAATTTTAAATCAGACGAAGGATCGCCTGCTTGGAGTATTGGCAATGTTGGAGCTGGTTATAGCAATAGTAGTTCCACCGCGACTTGGTATGCTGTTGGTGGGGGAGGAACTGGAGCAAAGGGTACAGTAACAACAAATGGATCTGGGCAGTATTCAAGCTTTAACCTAACTGCAGGAGGTTCTGGCTACAGTTCTGCACCTCAAATTATCATATCAGGTGGAGGTTGGAGATACAGTGATAATTCGTCACAAGATAATTTAACTGTAGGTTCATCGGACGGACTCATTATTTATCGTGGTGCGACTGGAGGAGTTAAAACTTTTATACAGGCGAACAACCCAACTGCGGAATAGTTTCCAATACCCTTTAATCAGGCTACCTAGTTCGGGTTAATTTGAACCGAACATATTGAGGTAGTTAACCTGCGTAAGATAAACACCCTTGGTGTAAGGTTTCACCACAATGATATAAGCTTATCATGCGATGAATTCTTGTACGAAGTTCACAAGGAGTGCCTGAAACCTTTATAAGCCTACAGTGGTACGCACAATAAGATGGTTTGATAATTGATGAGTTCGACCTATTTTACTCATTCTCTAGCTTTAATTTAGGTAAAAAAAGGTCTAATATACTACTTTCCTAGAGTGCATAAATTCCTGTAAGGATGTCGCACCTATAATTTACTGATGCAAATCAGTGATTTATTATAGCTTTAAAAAAGCTAACCTTTACCGACTCGTCCAAGTAGAGTTCGAATAGTCAAAGATTACCAGTCTTGTAACGTCAGACTGTTCCAAGCTTACCCAATACCAAGTTTGGCTAGAAGATGAATGCAGGGCTGGGTAATGATCTTTAGTTGTCCAAAACCAGTCTTCCATTTTCTGTATCCATACCCAAATGGATTGATCTCCTTTTTTCTTCATGAATATCCATCCAAGGTCTTCATGAAATAACCAATCCTCCTCGCCGACTTTCCAAAAATATCCAAACCAAGGATTCCCCCACCAACCATTAGACAAAGATTCTGAACCCTCAAATAGACCAACGCTTTGAAAATGAGCGATTACAGAGGTATCTTGGGATATGTTGACTTTGGTCGTAGCATTATAGACTCCTTCGAATTCGCCACCTTCCCAATGTGAGAATTGAAAACCTTCTTTTGGAAATGCCTTGATGGTTCTCCATCCCCGGAAAAAACCGGAACCACTCGCAGTTCCAGAACTTGTATTATCAGAATAAACATTTAGAAGATAAAGGTTATTGGAGTTGTCATCGGTCGT
>NZ_CAXLML010000189.1:0-8046 GCF_964187505.1 Candidatus Chordibacter forsetii | reverse complement strand
CCCAATGAATTTCTTGGGTGAGCTGGTTTTATGAAGAGTTTTGCGTGACGCAAATCAACAGGTCTTAAACGCAAAAAAAAACAATAAATAATTGTGACTCCAAGGACAATGGAGTGTTATAAAAAGATGCCCAGTCTGTTTCCATATTTGCTTGTGTTTTGCCTGCCCTTGGTGGTTTTTGCGGAGTCCCTTAATTTCAATCGGGATATCCGGCCCATTCTCTCGGAAAATTGTTTTTATTGTCATGGGGTGGATGGCAACAAGAGGGAAGCGGACCTGCGCCTCGACCTCAGGGAGGATGCAATCGAGGGAGGTGCGATCGTGCCGGGAGATTTGGAGGAGAGTGAAATGTACTACCGCATCCACTCGACCGAAGAGGATGAAATTATGCCTCCTCCCGATTCCAACCGGATCTTGTCCTCTGAGCAGAAGAAAATTTTAGATCGGTGGATTTTGGAGGGTGCCAAGTACGAAAGACACTGGGCCTTTGTAGCCCCCCAGGAAAAGACGCCACCCAAAGTGAAGCAGGCCGACTGGGTTCGCAACCCCATCGATTCCTTCGTGCTCGAAAAACAGGAGGAAAACAATCTTTCTCCCAGCCCAGAGGCGAGGAAGGAAACCTTGGTCAAACGTCTCTATGCCGACCTGATCGGGTTGCCTCCCTCTCCCGAAGAAGTGGATGCATATGTTAAAGATACCTCCTCAGGTGCTTATGAAAAAGTGGTCGATCATTTGTTGGCCAGCCCGCATTACGGTGAACGAATGGCTATGGAATGGCTGGATGCCGCCCGCTATGCCGATAGCAATGGTTTTCAGTTTGATGGAGAAACCTATCAGTGGATATGGCGGGACTGGGTGGTGAATGCCCTTAATGAGGACATGCCATTTGATCAGTTTACCATTTGGCAGCTCGCTGGAGATCTTCTGCCGGATGCCAGCACGGACCAGAAAATAGCCAGCGGTTTCAATCGCAACCATTTGAACAACGGAGAGGGTGGGGCCATTCCCGAGGAGCAGCGCTTTGTGATTTTGTTCGACCGAATGGATGTGACCTCCACCACCTGGTTGGGGCTGACTATGGCCTGTGCCCAGTGTCATGATCATAAGTATGACCCCATTACTGCTCGGGACTACTATGGCATGATGGATGCGTTCAATCATGTTTCTGAAAGCGGACGTCCAGGCCAGCAGTCCAAACGGGTGCGGGTGGCGGCACCCTTCATTGAGCTACCCACGGAAGAAAATAAAGTGAAAATCAAAGAGTTTGAGCAGCGGATTGCCAAACTCAGGCAGGAATCTCAGGAAAGAGTTCCATTCGATCCCAAGGCCTCCCCCTTGCCCCGACGAAACGGTCCGGTGCAGGCTCGTTTTGTCCGGGTGACCAACGATACTCCCAAAGGAGTGCTACACCTTGCGGAAGTGGAGATTTATTCCGGGGGAGTGAACCTGGCCTTGGAGGCTAAAGCCTCCCAGAGCAGTCAGTTTGGTGATGCCTCAGCCAATCGGGCGATTGACGGCAATACCAATGGGAAATTTGGCAAAAAGTCCGTCACTCATACCAAAGACGAAACCAAGCCCTGGCTGGAAATTGATTTTGGGGCGGAAAAAACAATTGATCAGATCAAGGTCTACAACCGGCGGGACAGGTTGGAACAACGGCTTAAAAACTTTTGGGTGGTTGCTTACGATGCCAAGCGAGAGCCTCTGTGGGCAAGCCGTGGAGAAAAGGCCCCGGTGCCCCTCTGGGAAGCGGATCTGCCCCAAAGCTTTGAGGAATTCGACAAGGAGCAAAACCGGACCCTGCAAACCTTCATTCAGCAAAATGATCCCAAGAAGGTAAAAGCTACCCAAAAGCAGATCAAGAAACTGGAAAAACAATTGTCTAATTACAAGGGAGATCAGGTGCCTAAAGTCATGGTGATGAACGATGCCAAGAAGCGCCCGACCCACATCCTCAACCGCGGTGAATACCTGAACAAGGGAGAAGAAGTTTCCTTTGCCACCCCCGCATTTCTTCCTCCGATGCAGGAGGGCTTGCCTAAGGATCGACTTGGTCTGGCCAAGTGGTTGGTTTCCCGTGATAACCCTCTTACCTCACGGGTACAGGTTAATCGGATGTGGCAAAGATTCTTTGGAGTCGGCTTGGTCAAGACCTCGGAGGACCTGGGAGTGCAAAGCGAATATCCAGTCCATATGGACCTACTCGATTGGCTGGCGGTGCAATTTCAGGACTTAGGGTGGAGCCAGAAGAAGATGCACCGGCTCATTGTCACCAGTTCTGCTTACCGGCAGTCCAGTCGGATGAATGAATGGCATCGGGAGAATGATCCGGACAATCGGTTGGTGAATCGTGCCAGCCGTTTTCGTATGCCCTCGATGGTTCTTCGGGACTGGGCTCTTGCCAGTTCGGGTCTTCTGCAAAGACAACTCGGAGGAAGCCCGGTATATCCCTATCAGCCGGAAAAGGTTTGGGAAGCACTTGCCGTAAATAAGGGTCGAACCTTTGATTACCCGAACTCGCAGGGTGACGATCTTTACCGGCGCAGTCTTTATACCTTTTGGCGGCGTACTATTGGACCGGTCAATATGTTTGACTCGTCGGATCGTCAGGCCTGCCGTGTAAAGCCCGGGCAAACCTCTACGCCACTCCATGCCCTGACCACCCTCAATGATCCGACTTGGGTGGAAGCGGCCCGTTTTCTTGCCGAGCAGGTGATGCAGGAAAAGGACGAACTTCCTGAGCGGATCGAATATGCATTCCGTCTGGTCAACTCTGAGATCCCATCACCCAGCAAACTTGATATTCTGAAAGCGGCTTACGAGGAGCAGGTAAATATCTATCATAAAAGCCCTGATGATGCAGAAAAACTGCTCGCGGTGGGAGACAAGAAACGCAACCCCAATTTGCCCCTGCCTGAGCATGCAGCCCTGACCAATCTATGCTTGGCTATTCTCAATCTCGACCAGTCCCTTACCCGCGAATAATTTTATAGCCATGAGCCTGTCCACCGATCCTTGTTTTACCCAACTTGAAACCCGTAGAAGTTTTCTCGGCAAAAGTTCCACGGGGGTGGGCCTGGCGGCTCTTGCCGGTCTTCTCAGCCAGGACAGAGCCTTGGGTGCAACCATCGGAAATTACTCCTTTCCCAATTTTCCTCCCCGGGCCAAGCGGGTGGTTGTGCTTTGGCAGGGCGGGGGCCCATCCCACATCGACTTGTTCGACCCCAAGCCTATTCTTACCAAGATGGCGGGCCAGGATATCCCTAATTCCGTGCGTGGAGATACCCGCCTCTCGACCATGTCTTCAAACTACAAAGCATGGCCCTGCGTGCCCGAGATCAAGCCTTATCAAAAATACGGGCAGTGCGGTACCGAGATGAGCACGATGCTCCCCAATCTGGGTGGATTGGCGGATGACTTTTGTTTGGTCCGAAGCCTCCATACCGAAGCGGTCAATCATGCTCCAGGTGTCACCTTCATGCTTACTGGTTCGCAGATTCCTGGCCGTCCCAGCATGGGGGCCTGGCTCACTTACGGTCTGGGCAGTGAATCGGAAGATTTGCCCGCCTATGTGGTGATGACCTCTTCGGACAAAGAAAAAACCTGTGGGCAATTATTTTACGATTATTACTGGGGCAGTGGTTTTCTTCCCAGTAAGCACCAGGGAGTAAAGTTCAATAGTGCCGGGGCTCCTGTTCCCTACCTGAATAACCCAACTGGTATGTCTCGCCAGGGCCGCCGTTCTTTACTCGACAAGTTGTCCACGCTAAACCTCGAACACTATGCGCAATATGGAGACCCGGAGATTCAGACCCGTATCTCCCAGTACGAGATGGCCTTCCGGATGCAGACGAGCGTTCCGGAACTACTCGATTTCAAGAAGGAGCCCGAACATGTGATTAAACGCTATGGCCCGGATGTGGAACAGCGCGGAACTTTTGCCAATAATTGCCTGACCGCCCGTCGCCTACTGGAGCGTGGTACCCGCTTCGTCCAGTTGATGCATTCCGGATGGGACCAGCATAGCAACCTGTTTGGCCAGTTGGAACAACAGTGCGTAGATACCGATGCTCCTTCCGCAGCCCTCATTCAGGACCTTAAGGATCGGGATATGCTCAAGGACACTCTGGTGATCTGGGGAGGTGAATTTGGCCGCACTCCATTTGGGCAGTACAATTCCGGCGACTCCAAAAAGCCAACGGGTCGGGATCATTTTGGCCGTGCCTTCAGCTGGATTATGGCCGGAGCCGGAATCAAGCCCGGTTCTGTGTATGGGGAGACCGATGAGTTTGGGTGGAACATAACCAAGGGAGCTATCCATGTGCATGACATCCAGGCGACTATTTTGCACCTATGTGGGATCGACCATGAGAAACTTACCTTTCGTTACCAGGGTCGGCAATTCCGCTTGTCCGATGTCCACGGTCATGTGGTCAAAGGCTTGTTCAGTTGAAAATCTTTTACCACCATATCTAATTTTTAAATTTATGAAAAAATTCAGTCCTTTGTTGTTCGTTCTTCTTTGTCTACCTGTGCTTGTCACAGCCAATCCATTTTCCGAGCTTTATTATTACCGTGCGGTGGAATCCGGCCCAGCCAAGATATTGGAATGTGATCTTGCGGTATATGGCGGTACGCCTGCCGGAGTAGCCACGGCCATTCAGGCTGCAAAAATGGGTAAGAAGGTATTGTTTTTTTCTTTTAATCATTTTGTGGGTGGTCTGACTTCCGGTGGCCTCACTTCAACCGATGTGGGAACGAAAAAATCCATTGGTGGTTTGGCGAAGAAGTTTTATAACCAAGTCGGTCGAATCAGGGACTTTTCTCCATCTGCGGCGGAAAAACTTTATCTTACCATGCTCGAGGAAGTCGGGGTGGAAGTGTTTTTTCGACGCTGTTTGGTATCGGTGGAGAAGGAGGGTTCGCGAATTGTTTCTGCCACGATGGATACCGGAGAGACGGTCCAGGCAAAGGTCTTTGTCGATGCCACCTACGAGGGTGATCTCTTTGCGGCCGCTGGAGTTTCCTACTATGTGGGCAGGGAGCCTTCCGCCACCTACGGCGAATCCGTTGGCGGGCAATGGCAAACGCTTTCCTATAGGGATGTTTACCAGTTTTGTCGGTTGCCGATCAGCCCCTATGTGGTGCCGGGTGATCCGAGTTCGGGCCTGCTTCCTGAAATATCGTCCGATCCGGCAGGCAAGCCAGGTGAAGGCGATTTTCGCGTTCAGGCCTACAACTTCCGAATGCACCTCTCCAACAGACCAGGCGCAATCTCTTTCCCTAAACCGATTGGGTATGACCCCAATCGCTACGCCTTACTGGGGCGGTTCCTAAATTTTGATTCCGGGCTCCGCTGGACTTTGCATTACACAGTGGCTCCCATGACGGATGGTCCTGTTCAGATGCGCAATGGCGATTCAAATAATGCCGGGAGTTTTTCCAGCGATTATATCGGTGGGAATCACCGTTGGCCCGACGGTACCTATGAGCCGATTTCCTTCGCCCAGCTTCCACCTCCCCGGCGGGGCCTGCCTGTTTCCTTGCTCAATCTTTATGAACTGCGGGAAGATATCTTTCAGGACCATGTCTCCTATCAATTGGGACTTCTTTATTTCTTGGCCAATGATCCACAGGTTCCCGAAAAGCTTAAGGAAAGGGTCAACCGTTTCGGTTTGGCCCCAAAGGAATTCAAGGAAACAGGTCATTGGCCGCATCAGCTTTATGTGCGTGAAGGGCGCCGCATGCTTTCTGACTATGTCATGACTCAGGCAAACTGTGAATCCAAACGAACTGTGGATGATTCCATTGGGCTGGCCTCCTACCCAATGGACTCACACTCCTGCCAGCGCGTAGTCGTTAAGGAAAAGGGAATCATGACGGTTCGCAACGAAGGTAATACGGGTTACAAATGCCCCAAGCCTTATCCAATCGCCTACCGCTCCATTGTGCCCAAGAAAGAAGAATGCACCAACCTGCTCGTTCCACTCTGCTTGTCCGCATCGCATGTTGCCTATGGCTCCATTCGGATGGAGCCTGTGTTTATGATCATGGGTCAGAGTGCGGGCATTGCCGCCAGCCTGGCCATGGACGCGGGTGTTCCCGTGCAGGACATTGATATGAAAAAATTCCGCCAACGCCTCGAATCAGAGAAGCAGGTCTTGTATCATTGATCTCTGTACTCCATTTCATACCGTTGGAGAAAATTTTATCTACAGGCAGTGGGAAAGCTAAACCATGAATCAGACTGATGGTTCGACACTTGGCATTGAGGCGACTAACAAGAGCCAATGACTAAGTGTATACAGAACTTCATCTTTTGGGCTACATTCCTTGGCTTGTGCATCTCTTGGCTTCGGGCTAATGAACCAAAACCCAATATTATTTTCATTCTTGCTGATGATCTTGGATATGGAGAGATCGAGGCACTGGATCCTGGGCATGCCCAAATACCCACTCCCTCTGTTAACCGGTTGGCAGAAGAGGGAATGATTTTTACTGATGCCCATACCAGTTCATCCGTGTGCTCACCTACCCGTTACAATTTTTTGACAGGTCGTTACAACTGGCGGACGAGGTTGCAGAAATTTGTCATTGGGGACGGAGAACCTCCACTTATCGCTAAGGATAGAAAAACCATCGGTCACCTGTTTCAAGAGCAGGGTTACCAAACGGCTATCTTTGGCAAGTGGCACCTTGGCTTTCAGTTTGTTCTCGCAGAAGGAGCAGAGAAGCGCCCCAAGAAGAAGGGCAAAGCCAAGGATACCGATGACTCTTATTTGCTTTCTCAATACCCCGTTGGATCCAAAGTCTTGGATGGCCCGATCACCCGGGGGTTTGATCAATATTACGGCTTTCATCATGCCCGCAGTATGAGCAGTGTCATCCGGGGAGATAAAATTATCCGGGAGGACCCTATGGTGGAGATGCTTCCGAAATTAAATCAAGAAGTATCGGAATACATAGATGCCAAGGCCAAGGATGCAAAAAACGGTAAGCCCTTCTTTATCTTCATGCCCTTGAGTTCCCCTCATTCTCCGGTGGTTCCAAGCAAGAAGTTTAAGGGATCCACCAAGCTTGGGGATTATGCAGACTTTGTTTCCCAGACGGATCACTCTGTGGGGGTGGTGCTCGATGCTCTCGATCGAAACGGTATCCGGGGAAATACCATTGTGGTCTTCTCTTCTGATAATGGATCGGCTGGTTTTTCCAGGCAGGTGGAAAAGAATGCACCGAGCCACCGTTGCAGTGGGCCTTTGCGAGGGCGAAAGGGCAGTCTTTGGGATGGAGGGCATCGCGTGCCATTCGTACTCAGTTGGCCGGCTAAAGTAAAGCCTGGTAGCGAAACAGATCAACTGGTCTGTCTCGGTGATTTTCTGGCAACGATGGCCGATTTGCTGGCGGTGGAATTACCGGATGATATGGGAGAGGATAGTGAAAGTTTTCTTCCCGCTCTCTTTGAAGAGCCAATTCAAAACCCCCGAAAGGTTATCGTACATCATGATATAGCTGGCAGGTTTTCTATTCGGCAGGGACAATGGAAATTACTGCTTAAGAGTTTAGGTGCCAATCAAGAGCAGCTCTATAATTTGAAAGAGGATCTGGGCGAAAGTACCAACCTTGCAAGGAACTATCCAAAGAAAGTGAAGGAGCTACTGGCCTTACTGGAGGAACAGGTGGCCAATGGCAGGAGCACTCCCGGTGCTTCTCAAAAAAATGATGTAAAGATAGATCTTTGGAAGATTGCAGGTAAATAAGTGGATTCATCCAAAATCAAAAATATTTTCTGGGATGTGGATGGGGTCCTTGCCGATCTCAACTATGCCTACTACCATTTTCTGACGGGTCATCCAAAATACCGCGAGCAATACGAGGGCTTGAAATGGGAACAATTGCCCGAGGTTCTTCCGATTCTTCCTGAGTACGGTGCCTTGGAATTGAAGACTCATCCGGAACATGGCAAAGAGATGGACCGGGACTTCTGTGCCGATCAGAAGTTTTTCCGAGATCGTCCACTGTACCCTGGGGTGATCGAATCACTCAAAG
>NZ_CAXLML010000188.1:0-5001 GCF_964187505.1 Candidatus Chordibacter forsetii | reverse complement strand
TCTGCAGGCGGAGATGATGGCAAGACTGATCTTCTATCCGAGATTTTTGGAAATGCAGATAAGGCTGAAGACCTTGCTAAAGTAATGGCCAAGTCGGGAGGAGATATTGAAACCCAAAAAGCAATCCTTCGTAGTGCTGAGCAAGCTGAATCTTTAGCACAAGCTGTTGATGAGGCAGATGCAGATGCCAGTGCAGACCCAGGTTCTGGTCCTGCAGATTTCACCAACTTTCTTGCAGTTGTTAAACAAGTTGATGAAAAGAAACAAAGAGCTAAAGCACTGGAAGTACAGTCCGGAGGGCTCGATGTTGATGCCTCCACAAGGGATGCCATTACCGCTATAGATTCTGTATCTGCACTTAACACTAAACTCAAAGAACTCCTTCCCTCCGATGTGTCTTCAGAGGTTGCCGATCGGGTTTTTCGTGCCAAAGACCTTGATCCTACAACTGTTGATGGAGTTACACCAACTAGTGTTCAGTCCATTTTGGATGAGGGATCTTATTCCGATGCTGTCGAAACCACAGTTCGTGATCTATGGGTAGTAGTTTCTGCGAGAAAAGAGGCTCTTATCTCAGACCAAGGATTCCAGAATATTAAAACCCTTACTGATATCGCTGCGGGGTCGGGTGATTCTTCAGCTGCAGTCCTTGACACTGCCTTGGAGAATGTTGAGCAAGTTAATCAATTGAAGGTTCTGATTGATGCTGGAGGGGACGATTCTACTCTTCTTGATCAACTTGCAACGGGTGGTGACTCATTCGATTTTGATGAAGTTATGGAATCGGGTGCTCTAACATCCCTAAAGAGTTCGAGGTTTGTCGACCAGGGCTACTCTTTTAATGAACTGTTTTCCACAGATTCTGCAACTCCTCAAACATTGGTTACTGATTACCCCGACCAAACAGCAGTTGATACATACCTAACTGCCAATTCTATAAATGCAAAGTCGGTAGTACATTCAGATGGATCATCCATTTACGATCTTACTGCCGATCAAGTAAATCTGCTTACTGGTTCTTCCACTGGAGTTGCTGGAACTTACAAATTTGACGAAGTTACTGACGCGGACACAGGGGCAGTCTCCGGAGTTACCTTAAGCACAGCGAGCAAGATTCTTAGTGTTTCAGAATTTTCAAACTTTTCATTAAGTGCGGAACGAGCAGGGGATGTTTTATTTGTTTTGGATAGCCCAGTGCTTAAAGCAAACGAGAGTGATTCCGCTGATCAGTTAGCCAAGAAGGAAGAATACAGGGAATTATTTCTTAACAATGCTGATCAAATTGATAACTTGATTGAAATTGGAAAGGTGTTGGGAGAAGACGAAGTTATGATCGATGTTGTTTTCTCCAATCTATCTTTACTCGACGACCTTACACCCTTAGCGCAAAATCTTAGGAATAAGCCTGCTAAGCTAAATTATGTTTTCAATGGCGTGTCTGGTGAAACAGATCAAACCACTAAGGCAGAAACTCTGTCTATGTTCAATTCCTTGGTTGCGACTTACTTGAATCAACCTGCCAAATTGGATAAACTATTCCTTGAAGAAAACTTTGATTATCTCCCCAATATTTATGAGATTTCGCCCATGCTAGATGCTGCTAAGGGGCAAGTTGATCTTCTTTTCAATAACTTGGATAAATCTGAAGATCTTCTATTGATCGCACAAAGGTATGAAGGAACCAAAAAGGATTCTGTACTTAATGAAATCAAAAACCTTTCCCGTGCCCTTGGATATGATGCCGATAAGCGCGATGCCATTTTCGACAATCCTTCTCAAGTTGCCTCACTCACGAAACTGTACAACGAATTTAAAGCTGACCTTGAAAAAATAAATGTAATTTTTGAACATGCAGACAAAGCGGATTCATTCTTGGAAGTGTTAAACGAATTGAAAGGACCAGACGGTTCCGGTTCTTTCGAGATCCTCTTTTCCGATACTTTACTAACTATGGAGAAGACAGGTTTGGCAAAGCTTTCAGCCGAATACCCAGAATACATTGATGTTTTTATTGAAAATTCTGATATTGCTGCCGAAATCGCCTCGACCGCTTCAAAATTCAAGGGAGATCCTGAAAAATTAGACTTGGTTTTTTCAAATATCGACAAACTTGATCAAATTAATGACTTTGCCAACGAGCTTGGTGGTTACGAAACCATTACTAATGAAGAAACAGGCGAAGCGGTTGAAAGATTTATCTACGATATCCAGCTAATGGATATTTTCTTCAATAATTTACAAGATCTCGACAGGTTGATAAGTTTCAAAAGTATTGGGGAAAGAGTTGGTATACCTGGTGGAGATGCCATGGAAATTTTTGACCTAGAACCTGAGTGGTTAAATTTTGTGACATCTGACAGTGAAGTTGTTCGTGATGATAACGGCAGGATTGTTTTAAGCCCTGATCAACTAAAGGCCGCAAAATTCTTGGGCGATCTCTATGCATCTGATGTGCCGATTTCTGATATTCCTGTCTTACTTGCCAAGGAACTAATGGTTCTTAACCTTTCGCGAGAGGAACTAAGTACAGTTCTGGCAGATTTGATCGATGGTCCGTTGCTGGAAGAACCTGGAAGCGAGCCACCTTCAGATGATGATCCTTCGGCAGCCAATGACCTTAAAACCCTGTCTTTTCTCTTGGATCATCAATTCACTGGTACGATCGATCCAAATTTAGTCATTTCGGCAGATGTTGCCATGGCAAGTTCTTTTTTCAAAGAAACGATGGATGTTTATGAATCTTTGTCTCTTCTTGGCGAAAGCATTGATGAGTACACACCAGAAAATGAAAGTGATATCATTGATTCCAATGTGGATGGTTCCTTTAATCCTTCTGATACTCAACTAACAGACACTGAGACTGAGCCGGTTTCCCCCTCCCATGATACTTCTGATTATGATGATTTTGAAGGGGTCTTAGGTGGTCGTAATCTTTCATTTGGGTCTGGCACTTATGATCTTTCTCAACTTTCCCATAATCGTTTACTGATTGCATCCTCCGAGCGTTTAAACCTCGCTGGGTCCCTCTCCTTTACGGTTGATCAAACCGATGGGGTGATTAACGAACTTAAATTGTTGTCAGCTGGTGGCATTACTTTCGAAAAAGGAACCGAAATTAATTATGGGGGTGATAGCTTAGGAATTGGTTCGTTTAATTCCTTAAATGTCATCGGTGTGGATCTCTACGCACAGGATCAAATTTCGCTGCGCTCTTTAGATCGTTTGGTACTCAATAATGTATCAATGAATACGAATGGACAGGGCAATTACAATGAAGTTGAACTACTTGCTCACCAAGAAATCTCTGTAGATAACCTTAGGTTTAATGAACATGTGCGCCGAATTGCGATGGAGGCGATGACTCTAAATCTGAGAAATCTTAA
Organism: Candidatus Chordibacter forsetii; assembly: GCF_964187505.1. NCBI lineage: Bacteria > Pseudomonadati > Verrucomicrobiota > Opitutia > Opitutales > Candidatus Seribacteraceae > Candidatus Chordibacter > Candidatus Chordibacter forsetii. The sequence goes on along the minus strand of NZ_CAXLML010000188.1, from coordinate 1,618 downwards.
TTTCCCTGCCCAATCAAAAGTTATGCTAAACTCTGCTTACGGTCCGATAAACGGAAAATATCCGAATTTTAATAGTTCAATTTGGGGAAGAGTAAACTTTATTACTAATATTCGTTACGCTAATGATTTGATCATGACGCCCTCTGCCTTCGATGCTCATGGTAGTAACATAACTATTGGCAAAATTGGTCACTAAGGTTTTTTCTTTTCCTCTTATCAATCCAACTTAATGTTCTTTTTCATGACCGGAAAAAAGTTTTCTTTTTCAATATTTTTGTTTTTGCCAGCGTTTGCATTTGCTCAACCTGCTGATTCGACTAACGCGAGTTCTTCAGGCGACGAACCTCTACCTTTCTTAAATGCAGACTTCTTCGCAGATTCTTTAGCTGAAGCCTACACTTTGGAGGAAGACCCTATGGGTGCACAAAGATTGTTGCAGGTGAGAGACTCAGCCTTGACGCCTTCGGTAAATGTCAGTTCCAGTTTCAACTACACATCTAATCCTTTCAAACAACCGAAATCTTCCAAGACCCATAATAAGTCTACGAGTTTAGATCTTTCCCTTAGTTTTAACTTGGGTCTCGGAGAATACGGAATTGGGGATGAAGTCGTGTGTGCACCAGCCCTTAGTTTTATTCAAATGCGATCCTTTATGGATCCCATTGAGGATTACGGTAGTGAATTTTTAAAAGATCCAGGATTAAATACAGATACCCAAATTGCATCCCTTTCATTGCCCTTTATTTTGCCAAATGATTTTAGTTTGGTTTTTTCTCATACCTACACCGCTCCCAGTACTTACAGAGGAAAAAAACAACAGCTCATGTATTCCAATACTCCCAAACTATCCTTTATCAAGAACTTCATTTTGGATTCTGGAGACACGATTAGCTTCTCCGCTGGAGCAAGTTATACCTTTTCTGAAAGCGACACCCTTGAAGAACAATTTAAGCAATTAGCTGATTCGACTGGACTTAGTTTTGCCTTTCTGGAAGCAATTACTGTGCAAGCAGGACAAAGTTTGGCAGATGGTCCTGCCAATTTACAGGATGGTACCGGGCATGAAATTTCGATTTCATATACGAAACTTGTTGGTGAAAAGTTAACCCTTGTTCCCTCTTTCTCATATTTTTCGACCGCCTTCACCGAGGGATCCAATAAAAGCCGTAAGGATATAGTTTATAATGCTGGTCTTTCTGCAAATTTTGCTTTCTTCGAATGGTTGTCGATTAGTGGGTTGTCTAATTTTTCTTGGAAGCGTACTTCTGGCACTGAAGAAAATGCTCTTCTTAGCTTCGATGATTTTATCGGTGGTGTGACCATTGGTGTTAATCATTCATTCTAAGCTATCAATTTCATCTTTAGTTATCCTTTGATTTCTTTTTTAAAGAAGTTCTTTTTCGTTTCTTGTTATCTTCTTAGTTTTTCGATTCCTTGCTTTGCTTCGCAAGAATCAGTTGAAGATTTATACAAGCGTGGGGTTGATTTATCAGAAAAAAGAGAATACGACGGTGCTTTGTGGGAGCTAAATAAGGCAATGGGGATGGTAAAAAGAAATTACAACCATCCCTTAAGAGAAAAAATTGAGGAAGCGATTCGTGTAACTAAGGCAAAAACA
>NZ_CAXLML010000187.1:0-10987 GCF_964187505.1 Candidatus Chordibacter forsetii | reverse complement strand
TATCATTTATTCCCCAAGGAAAACGACGAATAATTTAATCATTTTTACACCTTTTAATTTTTATATTTTATGAGCGACGCAAGCGCCCACGCCCTCGAGCATCACGAACCTGTAACCAGTACGGGTATTCCAAACAAAAAAGTGCTCATGTGGGCATTTCTCGGTTCCGATTGTATGTTTTTCGGCACTTTGATTTCCACCCATCTCATTTATCGCAAAATTTCTGCCACGGTCGGTGGTAACTTTTTGGACATCAGGGATGTCTTCGATATCGAACTTACTTCCTTCAGTACCTTCATCCTGCTCGCAAGTTCCTTATTCATGGCACTTGGAGTATCGGCGATACACAAAGGGAATTTGAAAAGTATGCGTTGGATGCTTTTTGGTACCATTATTTTTGGAGCTATTTTTCTCGCCTGCCAAGTATACGAATTCACCCACTTTATCCATGCCCCAGGCAACGAACTCACCCTATCGACCTACCGAGGAGAACCTCATGTTTTTGGATCTACCTTTTATGTATTAACCGGTACACATGGCACCCACGTTGCCATAGGTGTATTCTGGCTTATCGGCTGGTTGGCCTATTCCTTCACTGGAAAAATGAGTGTGGCTCATGCCATCGATATTGAAATATGCGGATTATATTGGCACTTCGTTGATATTGTATGGATTATTATTTTCCCGGTCATATATCTAATGGAATACGCCCTTTAGTCCCTTCTTTATTACCGCACTTCACACCCCTTTCATTTACTTAAATTTTTTATCATGAGCGGACATTCCGAAGACCCTGTTGCCGAAGAAAGCAAGCGCTTCTTTACCTTCTTCAACCTCTCGATGATTCTTGTCGCCATTACTGGCATAGAAGTCGTCATCATTTACGTGCAGACTTTTGAGAGTACGTCCATAATCGGGGTTCTTTTTGCCACTTCGATTGTTAAGTTTTTTGGCGTTATTTGGTGGTTCATGCACCTGAGATGGGACAAATCACTAAACACCATTCTTTTTTTAATGGGTCTTGTTATCGCCCTAGGTACTTACTTTGCCGTTATCTATATGTCGGATGTTCATCCTATCGTCGAAAAGTTTGAAGTCTCCAAACTTGAAGAGTCATGGAAGTCAGATACAGCCTACAAGAAAGGTGATTTTGTCTTTCAGGAAAATACTTACTTTCAGTCCAAGAATGACCATCAATCTACCAAACAATTCGAAGATAAGAATTGGAAAAAAGTAAACACCGTCCCCCATTTAATTTCATACCGAATAACTGGCGGAGCTGATATGATCGAGATCAATTCAAAGAATCCAGGCAATCCATTCTTTTTGCTTTCACATCCCGACGGTTCCGAAGAAATAGATGAGTCAACTATTGCTCTCTTAACTGAGAACGCGACTTCTGATGACTTTAGGTTGAAAGTACGTTCCGAGCATTTTTGGACTGAAGCCCAATAATTACTTTTCCATTTTCTTCCCCGCTAGTTGCTTGATGCGGGATTGTCAGTAGTTTGTTTTCTTGTCTATGGAAAACTCACCCATCACCTTACTTCATTGGCATACTGAACCCGCTCTAATTGGTGGTATTCTTTTTGTAGGTTGGGCTTATGCTTTATTTAATGGACCATTTCGGATCAGAGCTTGTCCTCTGCTCCCTCATTCCACCAAACACTCTCTTTGGTTTGCAACGGGTCTGATTACTTTTTATCTCGCTGTTGGATCGCCACTCGACCCGCTAGGTGAAAATTTTCTTTTTTCTGCCCACATGATCCAGCACAACATTTTAATGTACATCTGTCCGTTATTTATATTGCTGGGACTACCTCAACCCCTAGTTGATGAATTTCTTCGACACCGGCCGGCATTACAATCCACCCTCCGCTTTCTTGCCCACCCGATTATTGCCGGCCTTCTGTTTACTCTAGTATTTTCATTTTGGCATGTGGGTGCCTTTTATGAGGCCGCTATTCGCGACAAAACCCTGCACATGGCCGAACACCTCTCCATGTTTTTTGTGTCCCTGCTTATGTGGTGGCCTATTTGTGCTCCATCCAAGCGGGTTCCGAGCATGGCATTTGGTCCGCAAATGCTCTACATTCTAGCCCTGATGCTCGGACAAACTCCAATCTTTGCCATTCTTACATTTTCTAAGGATGTACTCTATGATACCTATTTTTATGCCGAACGGGTCATGGAACTTACTCCCTTAGAAGATCAAAAAGCTGGGGGTGTCTTGATGAAGGTCGCAAATATGGCAGTTTCTGTAGGTGTACTTGCTTCAATCTTTTACCGATGGACAAAGAACCAACCGGAAAACGGTCAGGTCTCTTAAATCTTTCTATAGACGGGAGACCAACAGCTCCCGCTCAAAGAGCATTTCCTTAGGGAGATATTCAGATATTTGCAGGAACAACTCTTCATGCCTCAAGGTTTGCATGCGCAAACTTTCGGGATCAATACTCATCAGTTCGTTCCACTTTTCTTCATCAAACTCCATACCGGACCAATCCAAATCCTTTTTACGGGGTGCCCAACCAAGAGGACCTTCAACTGCCCTGGCTTTTCCAGAAGTACGCTCCACCATCCATCGTAAAACCCTCATGTTTTCGCGAAAGCCAGGCCAAAGAAAATTCCCTTCCTCATCTTTGCGGAACCAATTGACATGAAAGATACGCGGTTTATTTTCCAACTTTTTTCCCATCCTTATCCAGTGACGGAAATAATCTCCCATATTATATCCGCAAAAAGGAAGCATGGCCATAGGATCCCGGCGTAAATTACCGAGTTTGCCTTCAGCAGCTGCAGTGGTTTCGGAAGCTAGAGTGGCACCTAGGTAGACACCATGATTCCAATTGAACGATTGGTAGACCAACGGAATATCAGACATCCTCCGACCTCCGAAAACAAAAGCGGCAATAGGCACACCCGTTGGACTTTCCCAGTCCTTATCAATAGTCGGACATTGGGAGGCAGGAGCGGTAAACCTGGCATTTGGATGAGCGGCTGGAGTTTCCGAACTGGGACTCCATGGATTCCCACGCCAATCAATGATACCTTCGGGAGCGACCTTAGTTAATCCTTCCCACCACACATCACCATCTGCCGTTAAAGCAACATTAGTAAAAATAGTATTCTCCTTCATCGATTCCATGGCATTGGGATTGGTTTCCCATGAAGTACCTGGAGCGACTCCAAAAAATCCGGCTTCCGGATTGATTGCCCGTAGGCCACCCTCTTCGTCGGGCTTAAGCCAGGCAATATCATCTCCTACCGTGGTCACCTTCCAGCCTTCCATACTGTCGGGTGGTACGAGCATAGCCATATTCGTTTTTCCACAGGCACTTGGAAATGCACCGGCAACATAGGTCTTTTCACCATCCGGGCTTTCCACGCCTAAGATTAACATGTGTTCAGCCATCCATTGGTTGTCACGGGCCATACAAGATGCAATACGTAGGGCCAGACACTTTTTACCAAGCAAGGCATTCCCTCCATAACCACTTCCGTAAGAAACAATTGTCCGTTGTTCTGGAAAATGAACGATGTAGGTATTATCGGGATCACAAGGCCAAGGAACATCTTCCATCCCTTCCCCAAGTGGCATCCCAACTGAATGTAAGCAGGGAATAAAAAAATCTTTCTCTCCCATGGCATCCAATACGGACTGACCCATCCTAGTCATGATACGCATATTGAGGACCGCATAGGGAGAGTCGGTAACCTGTACTCCATACTGGGAAATAGGAGAACCCAAAGGACCCATGCAGAAGGGAACGAGGTACATCACTCGGCCTTCCATACATCCTTTAAATAAACGTTTAAGTTTTGCACGCATTTTGCGGGGTTCCTCCCAGTTGTTTGTAGGACCCGCATCTTCCTTGCCGTAACTGCATATAAAAGTCCTGCTTTCCACCCGGGCAACATCTCGGGGATCGGATCGGACGAGATAACTATTTGGGCGCTTTTTTTCGTCCAATCGAATCATCGATCCGTTCTGCTCCATCAAGCCGCACAATTCATTCCATTCTGCATCTGATCCGTCACACCAACGAACGCTTGCTGGTTGGCACATATCCACCATTTTATCCAACCATTTCAGCAAAGCGATGTTGCTGGTTCTCGACCGATCATAAAGTTCTTTATTATTTCCCATCTTTTCATTCGCTAGGGTTCCTCTCTGGGATAGTCAAACCCCGATCGATCGAAACCTAGTAAATTTTACTTTTTTTATGAATTGGGAATAAATCAAGTTTGCCTTGAATCCCTTGAGCTTTACCCTCTTGTTCCAATCTCATGAGTTGGCAAGCCAAGACAAGAAACGCTGTTCTCGCTTTAGAGGATGGCAGCATATTTCGCGGATTCGCCTTTGGGGCGAAAACTACTGTTTCCGGGGAAGCGGTATTTAACACCGGGATGACCGGATATCAGGAAACCCTGACTGACCCATCTTATTTCGGACAAATCGTCACCATGACCACTCCGCAAATTGGAAATTATGGAATTAACCTCGAAGACGAAGAGTCAGACGGGCCCAAAGTGGCCGGCTTTGTGGTGCGCGATTTAAGCCCCGTGGTCAGCAACTGGAGGGCAACGGGCAATCTGTCAGATTATTTATCCAAGTATGGCATTCCTGGTATCGAAGGAATTGACACCCGTAAAGTGACCAAAAGTTTACGGGTTCATGGAGCCCTAAAAGCATGTTTGAGCACCGAAGGAATATCTGATGAAGAAGCTCTTCAAAAAGCAAAAAATTGGGAAGGCCTGGTGGGTCGTGACTTCGTTAAGGAAGTAACCTGCAAGGAGTCGTTCATTTGGGATGCTTCAGGCGAACTCAGCCAACCCTTTTCTGTACCAGGTACTGCTCTATCCGCCGGCCCATCTAGCGATGGTCAGGTTCATCGACTGGTTGCCTTTGATTACGGTGCCAAACGAGCCATTTATAAGAACTTGAGAAACAGTGGCTTTGAAGTCACGGTCCTCCCTGCCGATGCAACTGCTGAGGATGCCCGGTCCCATAACCCAGACGCCATCTTTCTATCAAACGGCCCAGGAGATCCCTCCGCCCTTGATTATGCCCACTCTGCCATTCGCGAATTAATAGATGAATACCCAATTTTTGGAATCTGTTTGGGGCATCAGGTTCTAACCCATGCCATTGGGGCAAGCACCTATAAGTTGAAGTTTGGTCATCGTGGAGGTAACCAACCCGTAAAAAATGTTGAGACCGAAAAAGTGTCCATCACTTCTCAAAACCATGGCTTTGCCTCGAGCAAAGAAGATTTGGAATCTCATGGTGCTGTGGTCACAGAATACAATTTAAATGATGACACTGTGTCAGGCATGCGTATCAAAGGAAAACCGGTCTTTTCCGTACAGTACCACCCAGAAGCTGCACCCGGCCCCAACGATGCTCAGTTTCTTTTTTCCTCGTTTCATCGGTTGGTAAGCGAGCATAAAAAATCAACTGCACCTGCTTGATTCATGAGTAGATGCGGATTGCTTTACGATCCCGTCTTCCTTGATCATCATACTGGGCCTGGGCATCCAGAATGCCCAGACCGGGTAGCCTTCGCCTACCAGGCCATCGAAAAAGCAGGGCTCGTTGATAAATCAGTTTTTCTCAAGCCTCAAACCTGCCAGGCAGAAGCTCTAGAACGCGTACATTCCAAGAGTTATCTTTCTCAAGCGGAAAAAGATATTAAGCAGGGAGCTTCCCAACTAAGTACAGGTGATACTTCCATCAGCAAAGATTCCTGGGAGGTTGCCCAACAGGCAACCGGAGGAATCGTAGGAGCACTGGATCAAATTATGTCCGGTTCAATCGACCGTGCTTTCTGCCTGACCCGTCCACCGGGTCACCATGCCAGCCCTACTCGGGGAATGGGATTTTGTATCTTTAATCATGCTGCTGTCGCCGCCCGCCATGCCCAGTCCGTTCATGGAGTAGGCAAGGTATTGATTGTCGATTGGGATGTGCACCACGGCAATGGCACTCAGGACATTTTTTACGAGGATGAATCGGTTTACTTTTTTAGCACTCATCAAGCCCCCTGGTATCCGGGTACCGGCAGTCGGGAAGAAACAGGATCTGGAAATGGACTGGGGTTTACCCGAAACCATCCCCTTCCTTCTGGTTCAGGCAACGGGGAAATAGTGGAGAATGCATTTGCCGATGATTTGGTTCACCGAATGAACCGGTACCGCCCGGAATTGGTAATCATCTCTGCGGGGTTTGACTCCAAGATCGGCGATCCGCTAGGTCAATTCCAACTTACAGACAATGATTTTTCCGAACTCACCCAGGTGATCCGCTCAATCGCAAAGGAATATGCTGAAAGCCGGGTGCTATCCATCCTTGAGGGTGGGTATCATTTGGACGGCCTCAGCAAAGCCTGCGTTGCCCACCTTGGGGCATTAATCTAGGTACTACTGCTTCAAGGTACCAATCGGGCGCATCCCTGCCGTCACCCCGGCATCCAGTTCCATCATACGAGCAAATAGTTCTTTGGTTTTCTGTGGTTCCTTTTTTGCTAAATTATTTTGCTCTCCAATATCCGCCTCCAAATCATAAAGCTCCAAGCCTTTGTTTGCTTTACGAAGTTTATACTTACCCTGCCGAAGAGCCTGGACATGTTTGGTGTAATAGAGAAATTCCTTCCGAACGGAGGCCCCCTTGCCGAGCAGCAATGCCGACTGGTCCAACCCATCAATGGGCCCATGTGTCTTGGCCTTTACTCCACCCAATGCGGAGAGAGTGGGCAACAGATCAATCGTTGAAATCAGTTCATCGGATTGGGTGCCCGCCTGAATCCGCCCGGGTCCCCAAACCACACAGGGCACCCGCATCCCACCCTCATAGGTGGTTCCCTTTCCTTCCCTTAGTGGAAGAGCTTGCCCGGCATGATGGTCAAATCGTAACCACGGCCCATTATCTGAGGTGTATACAACAAGGGTATCGTTCTGGAGGTTCAACTGATGCAAGGTATCATAGATCCGGCCCACCTGCTCATCGATATGCTCAATCACATCCTTGTAAGGGTACTTTGAATCCACATTGTGGGTAGCCCGGGGCAGATAAAGGGGCACATGTGGCATACTATGAGCCAGGTAAAGGAAGAATGGTTTCTTTGCCTCCTTTGACTTTTGGATAAAAGAAATGGCTTCGTCGGTGTAGCGACGGGTAATGGTATGCTGATCCACAGGATGTTCGATGATTCCCTCATCCCGAATAAGGGGGGTCTGCCAAAGATCATTGCTGTTAGGATCCTTCCAGTATTTATCCCAAAGCCCGTAGCGCGGACGCTTGGCCCCCACTGGATGGCTCATGTCATTGGAGTATGGAATCCCAAAGTAAGAATCAAACCCCTGGCGGGTGGGCAAAAATTCCGGCTGGTGCCCCAGGTGCCATTTACCCACACAGGCAGTGGCATACCCCTCTTCTTGAAAAAGATCGGCGATCGTGGTTTCCTTTGGGTTAAGGCCCACATTATCGCGGGGAAATAAGACAGTTTTTCCAGCCAAGACCCGCTTGGGATAACACCCCGTGAGTAAGGCTGCCCGTGAAGCCGAGCACACCGGATTGGCCGAATAAAAACTGGTCAAACGCAAACCCTCCTTCGCCATCCGATCAATCCTGGGCGTGCGGATATCGGGTGATCCGAAACAGCCAAGATCCTGGTATCCCTGATCATCCGTAAATACAATAATAACATTCAACTTCTCCGCTGGCTTTCCAATTAGATACGACGAAAGAGAAAGAAATAGTAAAGCGGACAGGAATGAACCTATCTCAAATGATAATCGGTTGTATCTCATAGATTTTATAGTGAAAAAAAGTTAACTCATTTCGAGTTAAATCGACCTGCCCTGTTCTATTATTTCAGGTAACCACCTAGGTCTTAGATGGACAAATAGGAAAGCTTTCATAAATGTGAAAGTGAATCATCTTATCAAAAAATCATGAAATTTGTATTGTTTATTCTTCCTCTTTTACTCACCAGTTTCCTATTGGGTGCAGCCAAGCAGCATGCCCATCCAAATGTTATTTTTGTACTGGCCGATGATTTGGGCATTGGGGATATCTCCCCTACTAATCCCGAGTGTAAAATTAAAACTCCGCACTTACAAAAAATGGCAGATGAAGGAATAACCTTTCACGATGCCCACACCTCCAGTTCGGTCTGTACACCCACCCGATACGGTGTGCTCACCGGTAGGTATAACTGGCGATCCCGGCTTGCCCGGGGAGTACTTAGTGGCAACAGTGATCATTTAATCCCTGCAAACCGGGAAACGGTTGGTCATCTTCTGAAGCGTGCCGGGTATCACACTCAAATGATTGGAAAATGGCACCTCGGTTGGGACTGGGATCGTTCGGGAAAAGGGTGGAATAAAATCAATTATGAAAAACCGGTGAAAAACGGGCCCGATATTAATGGCTTTATTAATTACTACGGACATTGTGGATCATTGGACATGCCACCCTATGTATGGGTCGATACCGGGAAGGTAACGGCTTTGCCCGATCGGGTAGAAGGAGTTGACAGAAAGGAAGATCCATATGGTTGGTACCGGGAAGGCCCGATCGGGCCCGATTTTAAAATTGATGAGGTACTTCCCCATTTATTCGAAAAAAGTGTGGCCTATGTAAAAAAACGGGCCAAAAAGAAAAAACCTTTCTTCCTCTATCTTCCCTTGCCAGCCCCGCATACTCCAATCGTTCCCGTGCCTCCTTACAAAGATGCGAGTAAAATGAATCCTTATGCTGATTTCATGATGCAAGTCGATGGACACATGGGGGAACTATTCGCTGCAATCAAAGAAGCCGGAGTCGATGAAAATACCCTGGTTTTCTTTACCAGCGATAATGGATGCTCCAATCAGGCCAACTTCGAAAAATTGGCCGAGTTTGGTCACGATCCAAGTGCCGGTTTCCGTGGGCATAAAGCAGATATTTACGAGGGTGGTCACCGGGTACCCTTGATTGTCCGCTGGCCAAAGGCTATCGATGCAGGGCAAAACACAAATGCCTTGGTATGCCTGACCGATCTTTACTCTACTCTTCAGGAAATTACCTCTCAGGAAAAAAAACCGGATGGCGGTGAAGACTCCTTCAGTTTACTTCCTGCCTTTGCCGGGAAAACTTCCACCGAGCGAACCACCCTAATCAGTCATTCCATCGATGGATCCTTTGCCATTCGTCAGGGACACTGGAAACTCTGCCTCTCTGCCGGAAGTGCCGGATGGAGTACTCCCCGGGAAGCAGATGCCAAAAAGCAAGGCCTCCCCCCCATGCAGCTTTACAACCTCAAGGCAGACAAGGCAGAACAGAATAACCTCTTTGATCAGAAAAAAGGCAAAGTGAAAGAACTGCTCGACCTGCTGGAAAAAGAAGTTTCATCGGGCCGTTGCACCCCCGGGGAATCCGTCCCCAATGACCGAAAGGTTTCCTTTCTGCCAAACGGATACAAACCTTCCTGAAAAAAATTTAAGAAAAATTGGATTTCTGAAAAAAACAGAAGTAAGGTATGATTACTAAAGTTATTCAGTACAAGTTCTGCTCCTTCTTCAAATACGCTAAAGCTACTACCCGAAAAGGAAGGTCGACAGGCTCAAGGCGGATTTCTTTTTTAAGCACCGAATTATCGGTGCTTTTTTTTGGCTTAGCCCAAGCCTGGCACTGACCAACCATCCCGGTATTTTCTTTGAACCAAAGAAGTTGCCTTTGGGTGGTCAATAAATTTCATTTCCTCGGCTTCCCATATCAATTTTTCTCCAGGAAAATGTGAAGCGATCCCACCAAGCAAAACTGTTTCCGTCAATGGCCCGGCATAATCAAAATTAGCTGATGGTAACGGTTTCACGCCTTTTACCGCATCGATAAAATCGTGCCAATGATTGGTGCCTCGTTCTGGTTTAATGATAAACTCTTTAAACTTCTTCTGAGGATACAGGCTGGGCATACCAAGATGAGGAAGAAGCATCACACCTTCTGTACCGATGATCACAGAACCTTGCTTAGGCAATGACTTCCCCTCCAGAAGGGATGCCACTCGGGCGGGTGGACGGGCAGATCCATCGTACCAGGTAACAGGTAGGGTACTACCTTTTGAAAAAGAAGTCTTGGGGAAAAGGTATTCAATTACTGCATCCACACCCCAATTATGTTCGTTGGGAGAAGGGCCTGTAGATCTAAGCGATATTGGATAGGTTAATCCCAACGCCTTAAAGGTTGGGTCATAAATATGACAGCCCATATCTCCAAAGGTACCCCCTCCATAATCCAAACGCTTGCGCCATTTCCCTGGGTGGTAATAACCCTTCAGGTATTCGTTGTATGGGGCTGGCCCCACCCATTGATCCCAGTCCAGTCCCTCGGGTACGGGATCATTTCGGTTTGGCTTGGGGTCAGGATCACCCCATGACTTACTGCTGAAAGAATGAGCTTCGACCAATTTGCCGATTGCTCCGTCATGCACCAAACGGACGGCGGTACGATATTCTTTCATCGAGTGACACTGAATGCCCATTTGGGTAATTAATTTTTTCTTGCGGGCATATTCGGTCAGGGCTCGGGACTCCGCCACCCCGTGGGTGAGTGGCTTTTGGCCATAAACATGGATTCCACGCTGCATCGATTTCATCGCCATGGACGCATGCATATGATCGGGGGTGGATACATTCACTGTGTCCAGTTCGTCCCCTTCTTTCTCTAACATCTCCCGCCAGTCCGCATATACCCTCGCCTCCTTAAACTGGTTGCCTGCCTTTTCCCTTCGTTGCGAATCAATTTCTGCGATCGCCATAACATCTACATGTTTATGTTTGGCAATATTTCGCAAATCGGTCATAGCCATCCCGCCACCACCAAAACTCGCATGGCTTATCCTTGAGTTGGGAGAAGATTGAGCCCAGGAAGTACGGGCAACAAAAGGAAAGGCAAGGGAACTTCCTGCAAGTTGAAGAAAACTACGTCGGTTAGTCATAAGGC
>NZ_CAXLML010000186.1:0-6387 GCF_964187505.1 Candidatus Chordibacter forsetii | reverse complement strand
TCTAGCACTGCTTCTGAATCTGAACGAAATGCGATTGAAGGCTACCTCGCATATAAATGGGGCCTAGTGGATAACCTTCCCGCAGATCATCCATATCAAAATTCACCTCCAGTAACTGCTGGATCTATATTGCTGATAAATGACTCACCCTTTGATTCTGGCGGGGCAGTGGATTTAGCAAATGGTCACATAGAAGTCACAACTGGAGGATCTGCTTTCAACATGGGTTCTGATTTCACCATTTCAGTTTGGACTAAAGGATGGCCAAACGAAGTAAATGCTTCCGTCATTTCCAAAGGCTCTCCTACAACCCACCCTAGCATCGGTGGTTGGATGATTGGTCGGGGCACAGGCACAAACCAGTTAATATCCAACATAACAGGAGTGGGAGGAGAGCAAAGTGCAACACACTCCAAGTCACTATCCACAGATAATTCATGGCATCACATCGTTTCCACTTTTGACGGTAGTGTTCGCAAAATCTTCCTCGATGGTGAGCAAGTCGCCAGTACTACAAACACAGGATCAGTCACAGCAACTAATGCCTCTCTCTTATTTGGAGCATCAGACTTTAATAGTTCGATTGGTACCATCAATGCACACAAATATGCTGGAATAAAAATTGATGAAGTTAGGTTTTACAACACAGCACTATCAAACCTTGAAGTTGTGGAACTATATGGCTCTGGAAAGGGAGACAAGCAAAAGGAAGGAAGTTTTTCGACCTTCCCCGCTTCCATTACCTGCACTGTAGGCACAACCTTTTCAACCACCATAGATGCAAACTTCACAAACCCCTATTACTCGGCCTATAATCTCCCCCAGGGACTGAGCATAAATTCTGCGACTGGTGTACTTTCTGGAACTCCAGAAGTTGGAGGCAGTCACCAAATAATTGTCCAGGCCGAAAGCTCAAACCCAGAAAAAATAGCAGTTGGGGTTATTTCTTACACATCATCGGCAGCATCAGCACCTATCCTGGGAACACACGAACCTATTGGTCTCACGACTGATTCAGCAACCATCCTTGCAGAGATCGCACAAAGTGGAGGCGATGTTAACTATACAGTGGAACTTTTTTGGGGGTCTAGTGATGGGGGCACCAATGCCAGTTCCTGGCAGAATCAAGCAATCAGTATGGGAACAGGCAACAGTGGTTACTTTGGTAAATCAATAACAGGATTAACTGCAGGAAATACTTATTTCTATCGCTTACGAACGACTCAGGGAAATATAACCTCCTGGTCAGACGACAGAAACTTTACCACTCCTATACCAGTAGCCCTACCCTCTTTACTCGGCCAATCTGCGATCAATATCACGGGTACAACAGTTGACTTGCAGGTAGAATTAAACAGCACAGGCAATGCGACCACGCAAGTTACCTTCTATTATGGCACCAGTGACGGAGGAACAACCCCAAGTTCCTGGGATTCAAATATCACCATAAACTCGGTAAATAGTGGCATCGTTAGAGGATCTATCACCGGTGGATTGAATGATGGGCAGACCTATTATTTCAAAGCTCAAGCCACGAATTACAAAGGATCCGTTTGGGCAACTTTGGGAGATACTACATTCACCACTACCTCCAATGAGTCAAGAGTCACTCCCGTTCAAAACACCAACCTTAAGGGATGGTGGAAGTTTGATGGCAATTTAAATGATACCTCCGGCAATAACCGGCATGGCCAACATTTTCCAGAATACTTAGCAAACCTGAAGTTATGGTTGGATGCCACAAATCTGGAATCCATAACTAAAAGCTCGACTAATAAAGTTAGCAACTGGAAGGACCTCAGTGGTAATGATATCCATACATACCAAAATACCGATAGCCGAAGGCCCACCTATTCAAGTTCGGATGGATTGCTAAATAACAAACCATCCATTTCCAGTTCAACCAACTCGGGTAAAATTGGCTTATCTATTCCAACTGTAAACCTGCAGGAGATCTTTGTAATCGCATATTATGACGATGGCACAGACTCAACTTTTGATCAGTATAATACACTGATAACTGGCCCAGCGGCCTATGGGGAACATAGAATAATGGGTGACATATATTCTGCATCGTGGGTAACGAGCTCCAACTTTAATGATTCAGGTAGTTTCAAGAATGGATCTCTTATCTCTTCAAATACAGCTCTACCGATGCCGGCAACATTACTTCGTTTTACAAGCTCCACTCCTCGTAATGAAGACCGTGCAATATTATACAATGCAGGTTCGAACGATCGTGGATGGAAAGGTGGTGTCGGAGAAATTATCGGTCTTTCAGCTCTTTCAGGAATATCAGATCGTGAAAAAATTGAGGGATATCTTGCACATAAATGGGGAATTTCAGGCAGCTTACCCATAGGTCATCCATACAAGTCTATAGCTCCAAGTAGTTCATACACCTCAGATTCTCTATTTAGTAATTCTCAGTCACTTGATCTATCCAACGGTGCATTCGCCACAGTTTCAACAGGTGGAAATGAGGATATCTTTGATGCGGGTTCTGCTTTCTCTACCTCTTTTTGGATAAAGGGCTGGTCGAACACAGGCATGAACATTTTGTCCAAAAGTAATTGGTCAATTGCCACGGCTAATTCAGGAACAGACAACTTGTCTATTACCTTAACTGGGGCCGGTGGCTCCTACACTGTACAAACACCAATTAACAATGGTCAGTGGAATCATTTGGTAACGACATATGGTGGGGGATATAAAAAAGTTTACCTCAATGGCTCCTTGATTAATTCAACTGCCCAGACGGGTACGGTCACTTCTTCTAATTCAAAGCTAACGATTGGAGAGAACAACGCGAGTGGGCAAAGCCTTAAAATTGATGATCTAAGAATATACGGAATTTCTTTAACCTCGGCCGAAGTTCAGGCAATTTATGAAAAGGGCTTTGGAGATATAGGCTCATCCAAGTTTTCCATCACCAGCCCATCCAGTATCCTCGGCACAGTGGGTCGATCAATCTCCTTCCAGATTCAAAAGGAAGTGGCTTACGGATTGAGTGGATATGATTCCACAGTTACCTATGAACTGCAGAACAAACCCACCTGGTTAAGCGTAAACAGCTCGGATGGTTTGGTTAGCGGCACGCCCACCGAGGCAGGCACTTACACCTTTGATGTCAAAGCATCCAACACGCTTGGCACAGCCACCCAGACAGTCACCCTCACCGTCACAGACTATTCATCTTGGAACTATGCCCTCTCCTTTACCACCGATTGTCCAAGCGGAACCACGGTGGATAATTGGAATATGCTGGTCCGCCTATCCGAGAATCCCTCCAACGGAGCAGGCAATGCGGGCTTCCGCTACGCCCAGGCAAACTCCAATGGGGGTGATCTTCGCTTTATCGATCAGGCTGGGCAGGAGCTAAAATATGAAATTGCCAGCTGGAACACCTTTGGAGAATCCCAGGTTTGGGTACGGGTACCTAGCCTCACCAATGATTCCAATTTCACTATGCTTTGGGGAAATTCCGCTGCCACTCTCCCTGCCTATGCCAACGATGGTAGTGCTTGGAGTGATTACTTTGGGGTCTACCACCTAGAGGGCGGCAGTGGTAATGCAGTGGACTCAAGCCCTGCAAACAATGTGCTTACTGCCCTTAATTCACCTACCCTTCTTAGCGATGGGTTCTCAGGAAAATCATACACAATTAGTGGAGACAAGGGCTTTAAGGGAAGCATCGCTAATGGCCCTAGTGCAAAAGAGGGAACTTATATTATTTGGACTAAAAACACATCGGGCAGTTCAAGCACGGCGCAACCGTTTGGTATATCCTTTGATGACGAGTCTGCACATCTGCCCTTTTCCAAAGTTAGCTCACTTTTACCAAATCTCAGTGGCAATGGGAGTTGGCGGCAGGTCGCAGTAATCATCAAGGATGGGTACTTCTCCTATTATATGGATGGTGCAAAGGTGGGCTCATCCACCTGGCACTTCCCGGGTTTGCAGACTCTTTCAGAACTTGCCCTGGGAAGAAAGACAGACTCGAATGGCCCAGCAGGCTCTGTAGATGAAGCATCATTCTCCTCTGTTGCCCGCTCGGCTACCTGGATTACGGCCAGCTATAACAATCAAAAGACGGACCAAAGCTCCAACCCATATTTGAACTTCGAAACACTTAACGGCCCCGTAAGCTTGAATGATCCTGCCGGCACCAAAATATATGGCAAAAAGGGATCTTCCCTGTCCTTTTTCATTGGTAAGTCCGGCAGTGGTTCTTTTTCTGCAAATGGTCTGCCCAACGGGCTTAGTATCAATGCTTCCACAGGTGAGATTAGCGGCACTCCCACTGCACAAGCTAGCCAGGATATCACAATCACGGCGACGGGAACCACAGCAGGGGGAAGCTCTATTACCGTGACTAAACTATACAAGGTTATCATTTCTGACCCCACTTCCTTTCCTTACCGTATGGACTTAACCCTATCCGGATATACCGGATCAACCACCCTTACTGATTTTCCTGCGCTTGTCTCGCTGAGCTCTTCCATCAGCGGATTTTCCTACAATGGTTTTTTGGATGGGGATGGCGATGGTGTGCGCACCGGTGGCGACCTACGCTTCTTTGCCGCCAGTGGGCAGGAACTTGCTTATGAAATTGCCGACTGGAACACCTCGGGCACTTCCGACATCTGGGTAAAAGTACCCACCATTTCAGGAACAAATACTGAGATCACCGCAGCCTGGGGAAAATCGGGTACAGAAACAATGCCCGACTATGCGACCAATGATCCTGTATGGTCCAATGGGTATGAGGGTGTGTGGCACTTAGACACAATTAGTTCTGGAAAAACTAACGATTCCAGCCCACAAGGTATTCATTTAACGGTTAATGGAGGGGCAACCACAACAGCTGGGCAAACAGGTTCTGGTATATCGCTTGATGGGACCGATGATGATTTGGAAGCTCTTGGCTACAAAGGAATTTCCGGTGGTGCTCAAAGAAGCATGCAGTTGTGGATCAAGACTACAGCAAATGCCAAAGCAATTATGCACTGGGGAAAGGATGATAACTTTAAAAGATGGACATTTAGAACCACCGATAGTGGTCTTCGATTACGGACTGAGATTACTGGTGGGGGCAGAGAATCCAACTCTGCGATCGGTAACAACGTATGGACACATATTTCTGCAACGTTTCCTATGAACGCTAATAATCTGAACGATATCAAATTTTATGTTAATGGAACACAGTCTGAAGAGACGAGTGGATCCACTAGCATGCCCAATACATCCGTCTTCGATAATCTATTAATTGGTAATGACAATAGTAACCGCAGGTTGCCTGGGATTGTCGATGAAGTACGCCTTTCCTCTGTTGAACGCTACGCAGACTGGATCAAGGCAGAGTATGACAACCAGAAAAGTTCGCAGACCCTAATAAGTTATGGATCGGTCACCGGTCCCCGCACAATTACCTCACCCCTTACTGCCAGTGGTACTTTCGGTAGTTCTGTAAGCTATACCCTCACTGCCACCGACTCATCCTCTATTTCCAGCCGAGTATACTACGGTCTTCCCCAAGGGCTTGATTATAATGATAGTAGTGGTCAAATTATTGGCATCCCAGAAGTTGCTGGTGATTATGAAGTCTCAATGATGGTTATATATGCAAATGACGATGGCGACATAACTGATCTAGACAGCCAAAACGATATCATCGGAAACGTCGAAAGAACTTCAACAGATTCGATCATTCTCAGGCTAAGCATTGTAGCATTATCTCCTTCTGTAACTACACTTTCTAGCTCCACGGTTGGACCAACCTACGCAAGCTTTGAAGGCAATGTAACCAACACTGGCGGTAATCCCCCTAATATTATCATTTATTACGGATTAAACGATGGAGGTACCAATGTCGGCTTGTGGGATAGCTCCAGAAACATCGGTAGTCATTCGAGGGCCTTCTCATCTATTTTTGGGGATCTAATCCCTCAGAGAACATACTACTATCGGATTCGTGCATTTAACGCCGCTGCCATAAACGGAGTCTGGGCATCCAGTAGTCAAAATTTTACTACACAACCCAGTACAAAAGTCGTTGCATCAAACGGTATTGTTTCTAATGCCACTGGTGACTCAGTAAGGCTGAATGGCAGAGTCAATAATTTTGGTACAGGAAAAGTCGATCAAAGTACAAAACAACCAAATGAAATTTTAGGGAATAGTCTAAAACTATGGTTAGATGCTGCGGACAGCAGTACACTTACTCTGGCTTCAGGTAAAGTATCTACATGGTCTGATAAGAGTGGAATCGGAAACCATGCAACAGTTGGAGATTCCTTAGACCGCAGACCAACCTACACCGCTTCAGACAGTTTACTGAACAATAAACCATCGGTGGGTAGTAGCTCAAACTCTGGCGACATCGGC
>NZ_CAXLML010000185.1:0-10916 GCF_964187505.1 Candidatus Chordibacter forsetii | reverse complement strand
GCCCTGGCTATTACGGGCGGGTGGGCTTACTTTCGCCCTTAAGCCCACCCGCCCGTAATAGCCAGGGCAAGAAAGCTAAAGAGCAGGCCAAAATTTACTAGATGCCTCATTCACCCATCAGTGGCCGGGCTTACTTGGATTACCAAGAGGTTTGGATCCATCAAATCCAATTAACTTTCTTAATTCCGATATATGAGACTTTCCTATTTCTCGGGGGTTGGCATTATGTTTTTTACACAAGGCTGCAGCAAAACCTGTAGCGATCCCCATTTGCCCACAGGTATTCATCACCCGAGGTCCGCAAAGCCCAACATGAGTGCAACTAAAACAACGACCCGCCATCATTAGGTTGGTAAGATTCCTAGAATAAAAACTACGAAAAGGGATGTAATAGTGACCACCGGTATGTCGAAACATAGCAGCAGATAGAAAATCCTGCTTTGAGCCCTTTAGTTTTCGCTGGAAATGACCATCCACCTCTCTTTTCTCAACGACCACGGCATCCGAAAATTCTCTGCGTTCGACCGCATCATGCATGTCATAAATATGATCACCCATGATCCTCCGGGATTCACGCTTCCCTCCGACATAAGCCACCCATGCCAAACGATTAGGCGCATATTTTGGGTTTTTCTTGGCATTGGAAAAACTTCCGAAAATAGCCCGTAACATGTGATCCCGAATCGCCTCAGCATCATCAATTTGATTTAACTTATTCTCTGAATATTCCCAGTACCATTCCCCATTGATCGCAGCATGATTTCCTGCCACGGGTAAAGCCCATGGAACCTTGGGGAAGTCCTGTTTGGTCTTGGAACGCACACTGTTCCAAAGCACGCTTGTCCCCATTACCCGATTGTCTGGTTTTTCAGGACTCCAAAGGTCTCCATACTTATCCCACCCCTCATTGTGCTCAGAGGCAGCCTCCCGGCCGTAGCGATAATCCGCACCTGCCCAATATCCTAGCCAGCCATCACCAGTGGCATCAATAAAAGAAGGGGCACTAAATCGTTTAATCCGGCCCGAATTAACTTCCCTAGCTTCAACACTTACAATTTGATTACCTTCCTTTTCCAGACCACAGGCAAGGTGATGAGCAAAAAGATCAACGCCAGATTGAGCCATGGCCTGTTCCCGCTTTTCCTGATCATTTTTTGCCTTAGCATGGCCATTGGGATAGTGAGCGGTATCTATCTTTTTTAAGATTTTGGTACCGTATCCATGGATACCCAAAGAATGTACTCGTACCTCTTCACTCGCATTCCCCCCGAATAAGGGACGATCCTGGATTAGGGCTACTTTGAGCCCCTGCGACCGAGCAGCCAAAGCGGCACCACAACCGGTCATGCCTCCTCCAACGATCACGACATCAAAAGAAAATTCCTCAATTTTCTCCTTGGCTCGCCCCGAGACCTCATCCTTCCAGTCAGATAACTCCTTAAGGTCTTTACTGGGTAACACAGGATTGGTTTCCTGAGTGAAATAAAGAGCGTCACAGCGGCCATCAAATCCAGTCAAGTCTTTCAGGGCCACTTTGATATCCCCTGCCTTTTTAATGTCGATGGATCCACCCTTTTGCCAATGCCAGGACTCATCCGTATGACCAAAAGTTTCCTTTACCGGTTTGCCATCCACCCATACTTGAAAACGGCCTGGCGATTCCCAATCTCCCTTACACCAGTCACGATTGCGTACCCACAAATGCCAGGTGCCAGCTAAAGGAAGGCTTACCGTGGTAATGGCATCCTGTACCGGTTGACCCATGCCATGAGCAAGAAGGTAATTCCCTCCCATTTGTAGGTAGTGCTGGGTATCTAACTTCCAGCCTCCCAATTCAGCAAAGCCGGAAGCTTCCACCAATACGCCCGACCGGCTCAAGGCCGAACTGGGACGGGCACCCATTAAATAACTGGGCGAGAGAAGGGAGGTAACCCCTACCCCGCCGATTACTCGAAGAAATTCACGTCGTTTTGAATACTGATTCATAATTTTTTATTTTATGGAAATTTAAGAAAGTATGTTTTTGACCACATGTCCATGAACATCGGTTAATCGGTAATCTCTGCCCTGAAACTTATAGGTAAGCTTTTTGTGATCCACGCCCATCAGGTGAAGGATCGTGGCGTTAAGGTCATGCACATGGACAGGGTCGTTTGTAATATTGTAGGAAAAATCATCAGTTGCTCCATAAGAAAATCCTTTCTTCACCCCAGCTCCTGCAAGCATCATGGTGAAGCACCTAGGATGATGATCACGACCATAATTGTTTTCTGTCAATGCACCCTGAGAATATATCGTACGGCCAAACTCGCCGCCCCATACAATTAAGGTATCATCCAGTAAGCCTCGTTGCTTAAGGTCGGAAATCAAAGCAGCCGTAGGCTGGTCCACATCGCGGCATTGACCACGAATCTGCTTGGGTAGGTTGCCGTGTTGATCCCAGCCCATATGGAACAATTGAATGCAGCGGACATCCCGCTCGGCCATGCGTCGGGCAAGCAGGCAATTTGCGGCATAGGAACCGGGCTTACGGACATCCGGTCCATACTGATTAATTGCACTTTCAGGCTCCGTTGAAAAGTCCAGTAAGTCAGGCACACTTGCCTGCATTCGAAAGGCCATCTCGTATTGGGAAATACGGGCGTCAATATCGGGATCCCCAACCGTTTTATGATCCATACGGTTAAGTTTGGCCAAGTCATTAAGCATGCCCCGCCTCATTGCACGGTCTATCCCCGGAGGATCAGACAGATACAACACCGCATCTCCACTGTTACGAAACTTCACCCCTTGGTAACGGGTGGGTAAAAATCCGGCACCCCACAGACGGTCATATAGGGGCTGGCAACTGGGACGGCCTGACCCAAAGGAGGACAAGACCACATAGGCCGGTAAGTCCTGATTGGATGCCCCCAATCCGTAACTCAGCCAGGAACCAAAACTTGGACGCCCCGCAAGCTGGTGCCCAGTTTGAAAGAAAGTCATCGCCGGGTCATGGTTGATCGCTTCGGTGTGCATCGACTTAATGAAGCACAATTCGTCCGCCTGTTTAGAAAGATGGGGCAAGAGCTCGCTTATCCACTGGCCTGATTGGCCATGCTGGGCAAATTTAAAAATACTTGGTGCAATCGGGAAACTTTTTTGACCCGAGGTCATCGTTGTCAATCTTTGGCCTTTGCGTATCGATTCTGGAAGATCATTGCCTCGTTCCTTTTCCATCATCGGCTTAGGATCAAATAAATCCATCTGGGAGGGTGCACCTGACTGAAATAGATAGATCACCCGCTTCGCCTTGGGGGCAAAATTGGGAAACGAGGCTATTGATGGTGAAGAAGCCTGGCCTCCCTTAGGTAGTAAACCGGCAAGTGCTGCCGCACTTAGTGCAGCGGCTCCATTGCGTAAAAAAATTCTACGGTTTAAAAAGTCCTGAGCCGCTAAGCTAGCTGGCTTTTGTTCAAGTAATTGTGAAAATGCATTCATTATTGTTCTTAGTTTTTCATGATTACACGGTCAAGATTCAGCAAAATATTAGCTGTGCTGGTATAGGCTGCTAATTCGACTTCATCCAGCCCCGACCGAGATGTAGAAGATCCTTGGTTGATCAAACTCTTTGCTGCTTCTGGGTTTTCCAAGAACCTCTTTCGTCTTTTATTAAGCCCATCTTGTAAAATGGATAAAGTCTCCGCATTCGGCGAACTACCAGTGGCCAACCTATAACCTAAAATCAATCTGTCTTCGGAATTTTTGGCTGATTCAATACTCAGCATTTTCTCTGCGAGTGCACGGGCTGCTTCCACATAGGTAACTTCATTCAGCAAAGCCAAAGCTTGAAGAGGGGTATTGGTTCTTGAACGCTTAGGCATACAAATTTCACGATTGGGAGCATCGAAAAGAAGCATGGAGGGCGGGGCTGCGGTGCGTTTCCAAATTGTATAAATACTGCGCCGATACAACCCGTCCCCCTGATCTGCTTTATAATTGAGCAGATTTCCAAAGGTACTGGTTTCATCCCATACTTTCTCGGGCATGTAGGGCCGGGCACTGGGACCACCAATCTTTGGCACAAGGAGACCACTGGAAGCGAGTGCCTGGTCCCGGATAATTTCTGCGGGCAACCTAAGTCTTGGGCCCCGGGCGAGTAGACGGTTATCAGGATCCTTCTGGTAAAGACTTTCACTGGCAGATGAACTCTGCTGATAGGTCTTACTCAGCATAATGAATTTGATCATCGCTTTCATATCCCATGAGTGAGCAGAAATCCCGTTTAGATTTGGTAAAGCAGTGGGTTGAACAAATTCAACGGCCAACCAATCGAGAAGATCTGGATGGGACGGCCATTCAACCTGCGAACCAAAGTCTTCGGAAGTCTTTACGATCCCCACACCAAAAAGTCTCTCCCATAAACGATTGACCCAGACCCGAGCCGTGAGTGGATGTTCACCAGTCACCAACCACTGAGCAAAGCCCAAGCGGTTCATGGGGGCACCATTGGGTAATGGAGGCAATGCCGCTGGTAATGCCCTACCCACTTTTTCTCTCTTTTGATCGTATTCTCCCCGGTGCAAAATATGAGCGTCCCGCCGAGTTTTTCTTTCCTGCATGACCAAGGTAGAAGGAACCTTATCCATAAATTGATTAAACTTCTCTCTAGCCTTCTTAACCTCTATCTCAGCAACTTTTAATGGAGTCTGGGTATTTTCCCGAAAATGCTTTTTGAGAACTTTTTGATCCACGGATGAATTCTCGGCCAATGAATCAAGTAAAGAAACCAAATGGGATGGAAGCATAAATTTCTGATTTAAATCCGCGTAATTTTGAGAGGCCAATGAGATCCTAAATTTACCAATGTTATGATCCGAATATTTGGACTTATGATAGAGGGAAACTTGTAAGCTAGCTCCCTTGGGCACAGCCACCGGCTTTTTAGCTAAAAAGATTGCTTCTCTAGGCACACGGTTTTTTTCTTCAAACGTACCAATCGCCCACCCGGATGCATTGGCCCTGTTTAAGTGTTTGGCATTTTTAAGAATATTTTCAACCGGCCATTTGGGTTGTGAATAATCTGCTTTGGCACGATCCCATTCGATAAAAACGGGCTTTTTTTCCTGATCCTCGAATATAAATTTTGTCTCAATTCCAGTGAGTACAAAATTTCCATTACCTGCCCGGCCCGGCCCCCCAGAGGGAAGAGTCTCATCCCGTAGTACTTCCAAACGCAAAGCGCCAACATGAGAAAGGTTGAGATCTCCGTTCAGATGGTAAACATCCCCTTGCGGGTTTTTGCCTCCTACGAGCAAGGAACCATCCGCTTGTTTACCTATCTTACTCCCAAGCTTGGAAATAGCAGATTTGTCCTCAAATGGGGACCATAAGTTTTCCTGTTTTCCCTCCAGGACTTTCCTTCGCTCTGTTTTTTTCCATTCCTCAAAAGCAGAATCTATTTTTTTCTCAGCTTCTTTGACGGCAACTTCCGCTTGTTGAATTGATTTTTGTAAATTCACTTTCCTCTGCTTTTGCTCCTCATTGAGTACTTTCAAAATTGGTGGGGTGTTGACTCCAAATTTGCCTCTTGGGTGAAGTACACCCGATTCTTCCACTGAATTAAAAAACGCAAAGAGTTCATAGAATTCCTGCTGGGAAATGGGATCGTACTTGTGATCATGGCAACGGGCACAAGTTAAGGTGAGTGCCATCCAGGTTGACCCAGTTGTTTCCACTCTGTCGATCACAGTCTCCACAAACCACTCTTCCTCAATTCTTCCCCCTTCTCCATTAAGCCGATGATTACGGTTAAAGCCAGTGGCGATGACTTGGTCTTCCGATGGGTTGGGCAAGAGATCCCCGGCTAATTGCTCAATGGTAAATTGATCAAAAGGAAGGTTACGGTTAAATGCACCAATCAACCATTCCCGCCACATCCAGATATCCCGGCTTCCATCACTCTGGAATCCATTGCTGTCTGCGTATCGGGCTAAGTCCAACCATTCCAGAGCCATCCGCTCGCCAAAATGCTTCGATTCCAATAGACGATCGAGTTGTTGCTCGTATGCAGACTCAGAACCATCCGCTAAAAATGAATCGATTTCCTTAACCGTTGGCGGTAGACCAATAAGGTCCAGACTGGCACGGCGCAACAAAGTCTCCTTGTCTGCTGGTTGATTCAGGGTCATTCCCTCGCTCTGTAACTTTCTCAAAATAAATGAGTCCACCGGATGCTCAGCTACACCAGCTGGAACGCCCGGTCTTATTGGTTTTTCAAAAGACCAATGTTTTTCATAATTAGCACCCTCCTCGATCCATCTTTCCAAGACTTTCTTTTGCTCAGGGGTAATCGATTTCTCGCTACCTAAAGGAGGCATGTGTTCCTCATCGTCCTCAGGCAAATGGATACGAAAGATCATTTCACTTTCTTCCAAATCTCCGGGCACGATAGCCGAAAAACCAGACTTGCCTGGTTTTTGAGAAAATTCCTCAAGGTCCAATCGTAAACCACCCTGCCGGTCCGCTTCATCCGGACCGTGGCAATGAAAACAAGCATCAGAGAGAATGGGACGAATGTCCCGATTAAACTTTAATTTCTGCTCCTCCCCGAACAAACAGGGAAATGAAACAAAGCAGATAACAAGAACCCATTGAAAAAATCTTCTCATAACTTTGGACTTTTAATAAAACTCCAATACTGGTGGCGCGTAGTATGGATGATTGTGATTAGCAAAGGCGTGAATCATTCCTGATGGACGAGTTTCAAAAGTTTCGCGGACAATCAATAATTTACCATGCCCTGATTGTACGAACTTTTTTAATGCATCAGTCTCAATTCCATAATTGCCGAACTGCTTGCTTCGAGGGATGGAAAAGGTTCCTAATTGTTCAGCTTGTTCAATTGGAGGTGCTTTCGCCCAGAGCAAGCCTTCTCCCCAGGATTCCTTGATCCCATACACCGCGAAAATATTTTCTTCGGGAAGGTGGGAACGTAATCCATTGGCTGGGACTAAATTGAGGCTAAGGCGAATCTTTTTATATTGGGTAGGATCGACATCACTTATGTCGAATTCAAGTAATGCCCGACGGTCAAAAGAAGGAAGAATATCGGTACTTTTGACTAACAAAACATCATTGGACAAGTAAAGGTCACGCTGATCGTTACGAATAATACTGGTTGAGTTCCTACCTGCAAAAACTCTTTTTATCTCAGCACTAGCAGGTATCTTTTTTTCGCCTTCTCCTTCTTTCATGGGGGATACAATTCCCTTTTCAATCGATATAGTTTGGTTATCAACCAAACGGACTTCTGACCCGCTTTCTGGGTGATGCACCCCAATTTCACCATCTATAACCTCAAATGAGGAAACATTTTTTATCGGATCTACGACTACAGCAAAACTAGTACCGTAATCAATCGCGTAACCATCCGGTGTTTCCAGCACAAAACCAATAGCTTGTTCAGGAACCTCCACCATGACCATACCTGCAACCAACCGGGTTTTCATTACAGAGATAAGCTCAACTTCTGCCGGACCCTCCAAAACAAAATTGACTCCAGATCGAAGTTCTATGGATGCCAGACCCGTGCGAAGTTTCAAAGTGCCAGGAATAAGCTCAGATCCTGGAGTCGTAGGTAAATCACTTTCCCAGGCTGCATCTTCGCATGACTGGATGGTGGCAATTTTAGGTTCTGAAAAAAGAAAGTATCCCGATGAACACAAAAAAAGAATCAGCAAACAGGCTGAAGCTGACCAAGCATATTCACGCCAAGAAAAAGAAATAAGTCGGGAAGCTTTGTTCTCTTGATCAACAGATAAACTGAAATCATCCAGCTTGGTATCAATCGTGCCCAAATCTAAAAGAAAAGAACGGGCATCCTTATTTTCTCTCAACAAGGTTTGTAAGGAACCAAATTGAGAGGCTGAAAGACGATCGTCCAGATACCCGAGTATTAACTCTTTTTCTTCTTCAGTCATTCTAAGACTCCTGTATTCAAGGCGATCATTTTCCGATTCATACAATCACGAAGTTTGATACGGATACGTGCGAGTTTTTGATAAAAGGCTCCTTCGGTCCTACCAAAATCTTTCGCCAATTCTTTCTTGGATACCTTGGGGCTGTAAGCTTGCTGAACTAATACTTTCTCAGGAGCCTTTAACTTTTTCAGGCATTTATCCAAGGCCGACAATTGCAACTGTCTACGGGTCACCTGCTCTTCGGCATCGATGCCAATTTTTGTGATAATATCCTCGTCCAAGACCAATCGATCCCGGGCCTTCTTTCTTCTGAACTTCAAAACCTCAAACCGTGCGATCAAACATGCCCATGCTCCAAACTTTTCCGGTTGCTCAAGCGTCTCGAATTTCCTCCAGGCAACCAAGCTTACTTCCTGCATGATTTCGTCCACTTCCTCCGGTCTTATGACACAGGAACGAATGTAAGACCTTAAACCACTCTCATGCTTTAGAAAGAGCTTTAAAAAAGCCTCATTATTTGAGGTATTATGTCCATTAGATACCATTGCTACCCATAACGCTACCGATAGGTATAAAAATCAACGGTTTAACTGCCAGTTTTTTTAAAAATTATTTTGAGATTCTCCATTTGACCTTTTGAAAATCGTGCGAGTAGAGTTGGAGTTATGAAACAAAAAGTCCATTTATTAATAATTCTCAGTTTAAGTCCACTTACCTTCCTTGTAAGCTGCGGACAACAAGGAGAGGCCAAGCCGTATCCCTTGGATTATTGCTTGGTTGGAGGGAGTGACCTTGGCGATATGGGAGAACCCGTTTCCTATGTCCACGATGGTCAAGAATTCAAATTCTGCTGCAAACCCTGCATTCCAAAATTTAAGAAAAATCCTGAAAAATATATTCAGGAATTAAAGGAGGAAAGTGAAGGCATTTAAGCCTGATGTCCGAAATTTACTACTTCTTCCCAATCCTTTTTTTTCTTCAACTCTCTTGGCTAGGAATCCTTGCCGGAATCCTCACGGCCAAAGACCACTATAATTTAGAAAGTGGATTGTTAACCAAGAAAAACCTGCTGATAACCTCAATTCAAGTCTGTGCATCAGGAGGACTCATTTCTCTTATGATTTGCGGGCATCTTGCCAATGCAATCATCCAGGCGTTGGGCTACATATTTTGTTTTACTATTTCCCTGAAAATGGCGAGGCAAAGAATCGACCAAACACTCACCTCAAGGGCTTGGGTTAAATGGTTTGTCTTTTTCTTAGCAGTAATCTGGCTTTGGCAATTTATACTATTATTCAACTACGCGAGTATGGAATGGTTTATGATCTTTTTCATCTTACACGCTGTACTTTTAATAATAACAACCGTTTACAGATTTTTGTTAAAAAAAAGAGGTGCAAAAAAATCAAAAGTTAGGAATGCCAATATTGGCATAGCTTTTTGTACGTACCTGTTTTATGTACAAATAACGTCATTTGGCACCGCAATTGCATTTGATTGCGGGATTTAACAGTAACTTTAAATTCAAGATTGAAAAATAATTTAAGGAGTAGCGAGACCAATGAATTGTAATGTTTAGGTTACTTCAACGGGAAAAAATTATAACGAGTAAGTCCATATTTTTTGTAAAAGGTATTGCCCTGTTATTTTCTTCATCAATCTTACATGCCGAAGATTTGAGAAGGCCAAATATCATCTGGATTATTGCAGAAGATATGTCGCCCGATCTCGGTTGCTACGGAAATCAAGTAGTCACGACCCCCAACATTGATGGTCTGGCAGAGAAAGGGATGCAATTTACCAATGTCTATACGACCAGTCCTGCCTGTTCACCAAGCAGGACAGCCCTTGCCACTGGTGTATTCCAAACAACTCTTGGTGCCCATCACATGCGTTACAGCAAGGAACTCATGCCTACCCTTCCCCAACCGGTGAAAACATCACCTCAAGTGATGGGTGAAAGAGGATATTATACAGGAAATATTAAAGGTTTTGGTGGAACCGGAAAGGATGACTGGCAGTTTAAGACATCGAAGAAAACATGGGATACTCACTTATGGAAACAGCTAGTCAAAAACCAGCCATTCTTTGCTCAAATCAACTCAAGAGAGTCCCACAGAGGTTTCTATCCTTCGAAAAATATTCCCAAGGAGAAGATCGTAATCCCTCCTTACTATCCAGATCACCCGGTAACCCGAAATGATTGGGCCGGATATTTTGAAAGCATCAACCGTTTCGACAAACAAGTCGGTGCGATTATTAAGCAACTTCAAGATGACAATCTCGAAAAGAACACCATCATTTGCATTCTTTCAGATCATGGAAGGCCCATGATTCGTGGAAAAAACTGGCTCTACGATAGTGGGACTCATATCCCTCTAATCATCTTCTATCCAGAAGGAGTAAAACATCCATTTGGATACAATTC
This sequence comes from Candidatus Chordibacter forsetii, assembly GCF_964187505.1. Lineage (NCBI taxonomy): Bacteria > Pseudomonadati > Verrucomicrobiota > Opitutia > Opitutales > Candidatus Seribacteraceae > Candidatus Chordibacter > Candidatus Chordibacter forsetii. The sequence continues at coordinate 527 of NZ_CAXLML010000185.1, read as the reverse complement.
AGGCACCAAAAACTCATCCCTCATAAGTGCTATTGATCTTGTTGCGGAGACAATACTCATGACCGGAGGTACCATTCCTGACTGGATGCAGGGCAGAAGCTTCCTCCAGGAGAATTCCAAGCCCCGAGAGTTCGTACATAGCGCTGCTGATCGATTCGGGGATGTGGATATTTGCAGTCGATCTGTCCGATCAAGCAAGTACAAATATATTCGCAATTTCAAGACCGCTGGTTCAATCAACGAATATACCACCGCATACCGAAGATCAACACACCCGATTTACCACTTGTTAAATATAATGGGAGAAAAGAATTTACTGACTCCCGTTCAGGCAAAATTACTTACGACCTTGGAGAGTGAAGAATTGTATGACATAAAGAACGACCCCTATGAAACCGTTAATCTAATAGGGAAAACTAGTTTTGAAGAAGTTCATCATCAACTTAAGAGGCAATTAGAGGACTGGCTTGCAAACAGCCAAGATCAAGGGCTTCAAAGCGATAGCGACGCCATCATTGAGCACTTCA
>NZ_CAXLML010000184.1:0-8236 GCF_964187505.1 Candidatus Chordibacter forsetii | reverse complement strand
TCGCAAAAACCTGAAATAAAGCCGATAGAAGAAGGGGGCAAGTCAGAGGTTCGGCCTAAGCCTTCGCCAAGGCCTCAAAGGCAACCTGAGCGCCGTGTGCATGAACACAAGACTAAGCATTTTGATGATCAGGCACGCAATGTGCGCGATATCGCAAACCTGAAGGGTAAGCGCCCCATTGTTGCCCTGACTGCATATGATGCGGTGATGGGCAAGTTGGTTAACGACGCGGGCGTTGATTTTATTTTGGTGGGCGACTCGGTGGGAACAACTTTATTAGGGCACCGCACAACCATACCGGTGGATATGACCGATATGGTGCGTCACACTGCCGCGGTTCGCCGTGCCCAACCCAAGTGCTTACTGGTTGCTGATCTCCCCTTTGGAGAGGCGAGCTTTTCCTTTGATCGACTGCTCGATTCGGCCCGCCGGTTGATGCAAGAGGGCGGTGCGGATGCGGTCAAAATTGAGGGAGGTCGCGATGTCGCCGATGATATCGAAAAACTTGTCTCCACTGGGGTGCCGGTGCTTGGTCATATCGGACTACTACCCCAGACGGTAAAAGCAATTGGTGGATACCGGAAGTTTGGCGGCGATCGCCAGGAAGCGGAGGATTTATATACTGATGCAATCGCCCTTGAAGAGGCAGGTTGCTTTGCGGTGGTCGGGGAAATGATTGAGGATGCGGTTGCTCGTGAACTAACCAAGCAGATTCTTCCACCCCTGATCGGGATAGGTAGCGGGGCAGCGTGTGACGGGCAGATTTTGGTAAGTGCCGATATCCTGGGGTATAACACAAGGAAGGCACCTTCGTTTGTGAAAACTTATGCCAATTTAAACCAAGTTATCTCTAAAGCTCTTTCTCAGTATGTAACTGAGGTCAAGTCTAGGGAATTTCCCGCCTGAATTTATGAATTTTTCTGTATTAGGAGCTGGGGCATGGGGTACAGCGATGGCAGTATACCTAGCCAGGCTCGGTCATGTAGTCACTCTTTGCCCTCGGCGGATGGAGCATGCCCTCCAGCTCTCATCTGACCGAAAAAACCTTGATTACTTACCTACAGTTGAATTTCCCTGTGACTTACAGGTTGGCAGGGAGGTGGCTCCGGCAATCATGGAAGCCGATTATATCTTCCTTGCCTGTCCTTCTCACGCATTGCGGAAAACTGCATCGGGGGTAGTCGAGCATCTTGTTACCAGCCCTCAACTAAAAGGTGCTCTTGCCCTATGCAAAGGCCTTGAACCAAAGACCAATAAGTATTCTCACGAGGTAATGGCTGAGGTGCTTGGCCCCTCCATAAATTGTGGATATTTAACAGGGCCTTCGCATGCGCTGGAATTGGCAGAGGGTAAGCCTGCTGCAATGTGCCTGGCACTTGATCAAATGGAAGCAGATACTCTTAGCCTACAGGAGGCAATTAGTTCATCGTCTTTGCGCATTTACCGCTCTGATGATCGAGTGGGGGCAGCCATCGGGGGGTGCCTGAAAAATGTTTATGCCATTGCGGTTGGCCTATCTGATGGATTGGAGTTAGGAGATAATGCCCGTGCCGCATTAATTACTCGCTGCCTTAATGAAATGATCGAACTTGGTTTCCATCTCGGTGCAAAGAAGGATACATTTGTGGGCTTGAGTGGAGTGGGTGACCTTATTGCAACTTGTACGGGTGAATGGAGTAGGAATCGAACCTTTGGTCAATCGATCGCTCGTGGAAAATCAGCAAAGGCCATGATTGAGGGTCAAAAAACCGTTGTCGAGGGTTACTGGGCTACAGAATGTTTTTATAGAAAAAGTAAAGAAGCTGGTGCAACCGCCCCCGTTTTGGAACAAGTATATCGTACTCTTTACGAGGGGAGTGACCCGAGGAGTTCAGTAATTGAATTAATGTCTCGCGGGTTAAAAGCAGAAGGATCTTGATAACCTAATAAAGACCCATTCATGAATACAGCGGAACGTCCTAAGCTAAAAGCCCCAGGTGGTGTAAGCGAGCTGTTACTTCATTCGTGTTGTGCTCCTTGTGAGGGAGAGGTTTTGGAGACAATGCTTGAGTCTGGAATCAAGCCGACAGTTTTTTTTTACAACCCAAATATTCACCCCAAAAAAGAGTACGAACTGCGAAAGGAAGAGGATAAAAGATTTTGTGAAAAACTCGGTCTTGCCCATCACGACGGTGATTATGATGTAAGGAATTGGTTTGAGCGAATAAAGGGCATGGAGTGGGAGCCTGAACGGGGAATCCGATGTACCAGTTGCTTTGATATGCGTTTTGAACGTACTGCTCTGTTTGCGAAAGAGCACGGGTTTAGAGTCTTTACGAGTTGCCTGGGGATTTCTCGCTGGAAAAATATGGCCCAAATTAATGGTTGTGGAGAACGGGCTGCGTCCCGTTACGACGGAATGACTTACTGGACTTACAATTGGAGGAAATGTGGAGGCTCGCAAAGAATGCTTGAGGTTTCCAAAAGGGAAAACTTTTATCAGCAGGAGTATTGTGGCTGTGTTTATTCTTTACGAGATACTAACGAATGGAGGATGTCCAAGGGACGAAAAGAGATAGAAATTGGTAAGAATTTTTATGGTACTGAAACCAAGCAAGAATCAAACTCGTAATACTTCAGCTTATTTATTAATATGTTGAAATGATCAATTCTTCGGTTTGGCAATCCCTTCGTAACGAAGCTACTGCAGTAGCATCGCGGGAGCGCATACTTGCCAAGGTACTAACTGAATATGTATTAGAGCGGTCATCTTTAGAGGATGCATTAAGTTGGCGTTTATCTTCCCGCTTAGCAAAAGGTGCAGTTCCTGGTAATGATTTAAGGGAACTCCTGCTTCATGCTTACAACTCTGTCCCTACTATTATTAAGTCAATCGAACGAGACCTCGAAGCAGTTAAGGAAAGAGATCCGGCATGCGATGATTTCCTTAGCCCCTTTTTATACTTTAAGGGATTTCAAGCTTTGTCTGCTTACCGAGTATCCAATTGGCTCTGGATAGAAGGTCGTAAAGACCTCGCTCTTTACCTGCAAAGTCTAATCTCGGTTGTCTATGGAGTTGATATCCACCCTGCTGCTTTAATTGGCAAAGGTATACTACTTGACCACGCCACTGGTTTTGTAGCTGGAGAAACTACCGTAATCGAGGACAATGTGTCTATTTTGCATGAAGTTACTCTCGGCGGAACCGGAAAGGATCGAGGTGACAGGCACCCCAAAATCCGTTCTGGTGTTCTCATTGGAGCAGGCGCGAAAATACTTGGTAATGTCGAGATTGGTGAAGGGGCACGGGTAGGAGCAAGTAGTGTGGTATTGGCAGATGTTCCTCCTCATGTATCAGTAGCCGGCGTACCATCGAAAATACTTGGCTCTTTTGCAGATGAATCGATTCCTTCTTTGGGTATGGATCATACCCTAATTAATATGAAGGTATATGAAGCGGGGGGAGGTATCTGAACCAAACTTCCTCATTTTAGCCCCAATGATTGACGAAAACGAATCTAGTATTTAAAAAAACAGATATGCCAGAATTATCTAATCCCGATATCGTTTCCTTTAAAAATGATGAACAAACTGGTGGAGTCTCAAGTAAACCAGTAGAAGATATCGAAGTAAAAGACGCCCAGATGATTTTCGATTCAGTTTGGCATGAACTGGAGAAGGAAGTTGGTGCGGAAAACCTCAAGTTTCCAGCAGAAATCTTCTGGCTTAATGGTGCTCCTGGAGCAGGGAAAGGTACACAAACCGCATTCATTATGGAGTTTCGTGACCTCACCGAGAGACCTATTGTGGTGAGTGAACTCTTACAATCCCCGGAAGCCAAGAAAAAGATTGATGCCGGCTTACTTGCCGGTGATCGCGAGGTTACAAAACTAGTACTCCGAGAATTACTTGATCCAAAGTACGAAAGTGGCGCAGTAGTGGATGGATATCCCCGTACTAAAACTCAGGTGGAGTGTTTAAAGCGTTTTCATAGACGATTAAGCGATTTGCGAAGCAAGTATCTAGGGACATTCCAAGAGTCACAGTTCCCCAAGCCCCGCTTTCATATAATCATGCTCTTTATTGATGAGGATGAAAGTGTGCGCCGACAACTCTTGCGAGGAGAAAGGACAATTGCTCACAATAAAGAGGTTGAAGCCTCAGGGGTAGGCACCAAATGGGAGACGCGCAAGACAGATCTAGACGATTCATCCGCTCACAAACGGTACAAAACCTTTAAGGAATCCACTTACGATTCCTTAACCACACTACGCGAAGTTTTTCATTATCATTTTATTAATGCCCACGGGACCATTATTGAAGTTCAGCAACGTATTATTAGTGAGTTAAAGTATCAGAGTTCCCTCGAGCTTGATCAACCAACTTACGATCGAATATCCTCCATTCCCCTTGCTGAACAACTATCCTTGCACGCCAGGCAGATCTTGGTCAATCGTTTGGATTCTTATGAGAAATTTCATTGTGAATTATTTGAACAGGTGGTTGGTTTAATAAAATCAAAGTTCATTCCGATTGTTGAGAAGCATTCAATTTCGGGGTTAGCATACATCAACTCAGAGGATGCTGTACTTAATGATCCTCTAGCAATAGCAATGCTAATAGATGTTTTTACTGAGCGAGGGTTTACTGCAGTCGTGGATATTCGTAAGATGGAAGTCCCCGCAAGGATTGATCCAAAGTCATTCGAAATAATTAATAGGGTAAAAAATGTCTATCGTGTGAGAATTAATTTCTCTGGTTCGAAAATCCGTCGCGGTTAATCACACTTCACTTCTTTAATTCTTATACATATATGGACCCCAGGTATCATAAGCTTGCCAGTAATTTGGTCTCTCACTCGGTTAATTTATCTCCAGGCGAAAAGGTCCTCATTCATGCGTTTGATGTTCCTGAAGAAATTACCCTTGCCCTGGTGCGAGCAGTAAGGCAACGCCAGGCACATCCTTTTGTCCAACTTCAATCTGGTCGGGTTGAGCGAGAGTGTTTACTTGGTGGAAAGGTTGAGCAATTTGAAACATCCTTAAAGTGGGAACTTGAAAGAATGAAGGAAATGGATGCTTATATCGCTTTGCGCGGTTCATCTAATGTTTTTGAAACTTCAGACCTTCCTTCTGATGATCTACAGAGAGCCATGAAAACTCTCAAGCCAGTTCTCGACTGGCGGGTAAATCAAACAAAATGGTGTGTTTTGCGCTGGCCAACCCCGTCAATGGCACAGCAGGCAAAGATGAGCACAGAAAGGTTTGAGGATTTTTACTTTAATGCCTGCTGTATGGATTATGCAAAAATGAGTTTGGCAATGAACGGTTTAGTTGAGCGGATGCGTAACGCCGACCAGGTTTCCATTTCCGGTCCAGGAACTGATTTAAATTTTTCAATTAAGGGCATTGACGCAGTCGGTTGTTCAGGAACTCACAATATTCCTGACGGTGAAGTGTTCTCATGTCCGGTAAGAGACAGTGTAGAAGGGTATATTACCTACAATGCCGACACCATATATCAGGGGACTTCTTTTTCCAATATTAGATTGTCTTTTAAAGATGGGCGAATTGTAGAGGCAACGGCATCTTCAAATGAAGATAAATTGAATGAAATCCTGGATTCTGATGACGGCTCTCGTTATATCGGAGAATTTGCCATCGGGTTTAATCCGATGATCAAAGAACCAATGCTGGATATTTTGTTTGATGAAAAGATATCTGGCTCTTTCCACTTTACTCCTGGCCAAGCTTATGAAGAGGCAAATAATGGGAATAAATCACAGGTTCACTGGGATATGGTCTGCGTCCAACGTCCGGAATGGGGAGGTGGAGAAATTCATTTTGACGGGGAATTAATTAGAAAAGACGGACTATTCATTCCCGATAACTTACAGTCACTCAATCCGGAAAATCTGCTGTCCAACGGTTAATCATTTTAAGATGGATCGCTTTATCGAGTCTCTACCTAAAACGGAGACTCATCTGCATATTGAGGGAGCAATACCTTGGGAACTCTTTGAAAATCGTTTTCCTGGAGAATTCCTTCAGGTTCCAGAGTTCAGGAAGCCCGACTTCCGCTATAATAACTTCCAACAGTTTGAAAAGATTCTAATTGATCATGCATTGCGAGTAATTAAGAGCCCTGAGGATTACGCAGAGATTGCGAAGATGCTGTTCGCCACGCAACTTTCCCAAAATATTGCTTATGTCGAACTAAGTTTTCATGCGGGCATGATTGAGTTCCTTAAAATCAGTGGGAAAGATATTATTCAAGCTATACGGTCAGTCGTGCCTGATGGCTTGGAGGTTCGTATTTTTATGGGTATGAGCCGGGATTCTTATTCTTCATTCCTTGGACCACTATTAGAAGAAGCAGTCGAGAGTTGGGAAGGTCTTTATGGCATCGATCTTCATGGACCTGAAGATTTACCCTCGAAAGATTGGATGCCTCGATTATGGTCCATTGCCCACGCAAATGGAAGAATGCTAAAAGCCCATGCTGGTGAGTTTGGCTCTGCACAAAATGTCAAATGGGCGGTCGAGAGTCTTGGAGTAAAAAGAATCCAACATGGAATAAGTGCATCGGATGATGAAACTGTAATGGAATTACTTGTGGAGAAGGGTGTGGTTTTAGACCTTTGTCCAATAAGTAATTATAAATTACGGGTTTTTGATAATTGGGATGATTATCCAATTCGTAAATTTTTAAACAAAGGAATTCGTTGTACGATTAGCACGGACGATCCTTTCTCATTTGGAAATTGCTTGAATGATGAGTACAAATACCTGGTTCGTTACATGGGCTTCTCCGCCTCCGAAATCGCGGAAATTGCCAAAACTGGTTTCGATATAGCTGACCTTCAGGATTATCAAAAGAAAGAATCGATGAATCAAGTTGATCATTTATTATCCCTGGAAAGAGGGAATGAATTGTAAATGAAAGACATCTTCACTTGCCCCGACAACCAAAGTGGTCGAGTAGACAAAATTCTTGCCGATAAGTATTCAGATTTTAGCAGGGAATTTATAAAACAATCTATTGAGGTTGGTAAGATCTCTCATATTGATGGATCCCTCATCGTACCGAAGACCAAAATTAATTCGGGAGATCAATTATTAGTCGATTTATCTCGCCCGAAAATTAATGCACTTGAGCCATACAAATATGACCTATCCATCATCCATGAGGATGATCATATCCTTGTAGTCAATAAACCAACCGGTATGGTAGTACACCCAGGGGATGGGACCGACAATACAACCTTGGTTCACGCTCTTTTGAATCATTGCCCAAATGCGTTATCTCCTATTGGAGCACCGCTTCGTCCAGGTATTGTTCATCGGTTGGATAAGGAAACGAGCGGTATCATCTTGGTAGCTAAGTCTGAACTAGCACACCTTTCACTCGCTGAACAATTCGCAGGTCGTAAAACGGGAAAGCTTTATCAGGCAATTGTCTGCGGAAAGGTCGGGAAATATGGGGAGTTTAATCAACCGATTGGACGCCACCCAAAGGTACGCGTGAAAATGGCAGTTTCCGAAAAAGGGAAGTCGGCCTGTACGAAATGGGAAAGACTAAGTTCTTTTGGTGATGAATTCAGCCATGTGAAATGTGAGATTTTGTCTGGCCGGACCCATCAAATAAGGGTTCATTTCTCTGCGGCCATGCACCCGTTAGCAGGAGATGTAACATACGGGTATAAACAACATAAGGCAAAGCCCGTCGTTTTCCCTCGGGTTATGCTTCATGCATGGAAGTTAAGTATTTTTCACCCAGGGCACAAAAAACAAGTAAGCTTTACATCTCCACCTCCTAATGACTTCGATCAATGCCTTGGCAAGTTAAAGGCATTAGTCGGCGAATAAATAGTTAGTCCTTATGTGTAAGGGTAGTGGTGATTCGGGAAAACGCATCATCCACATCGTCGACAATTTGAAAGAGTTCGACATCACCTGGTGAAATTACTCCCCATTTGATAAAATGATCAAAATTGATCAATCCATCCCAAAACTCTTTACCGTAAAGAAATACAGGTAGTTTCTTGTGCAGTTTATTTGTTTGAGCCAGGGTAAGGGTCTCAAATAATTCATCCATCGTCCCAAATCCACCTGGGTAAACGACTATGGCTTTCGCATGGTAAAGGAAGTAAAATTTCCGCAGGAAAAAGTAATGGAACTCAAAAGAGAGCTCAGGATCAGCGTAAGAATTAACACCTTGTTCAAAAGGGAGGCTTATTCCTAGTGCAACGGATTTC
>NZ_CAXLML010000183.1:0-4495 GCF_964187505.1 Candidatus Chordibacter forsetii | reverse complement strand
GTTGCAAGATTGGGATGGAGCCTTGGGTCTTTTTGAAAAAGCGAAGGGGATGGAACCAAATAAACCAGGCGTAACCCCAGGGGTGAAAGACAATCCATCAATGATCTTAATAGATCGTTGCAAGGTGATGAGAGAAAACCCTCCAGCAGCGGATTGGGATGGTGTTTATGTGATGACAACCAAATAGAACACCTTCTACTAAGGTGTTTAATTTAATTTGAGAATTAAAACTATTTTTTGGGCTTAAAATATTCAGGTTCGTTTCCACTCTTCCATTTCAAATTACATCCTAGGCTAGGCTTTTGGACTTTCGGAGCTGGCTGATTTAGCAAAAGACTATCAACGGCCAATGATAGTTCAGTCCCAGTTGCCTCAAGTTGATTTCCGGGGCGAGAATCATCAAACTGTCCACGATAAAATAAAGAAAGCTTGGAATCAAAAAGGAAAAAATCTGGAGTGCATGCTGCTCTGTAAGCCAAGGCAACAGATTGATCTTCATCATAGAGGTATGGGAATTGAAATTGTTTTTTTTCAGCGAGTTCTCTCATTTTAACTGGAGAATCATCCGGATATTTATCCGCATCATTCGAAGAAATCAAAAAAACTTTGATTCCTTTTTTGACCCATTCATTACTCATTCTTACGAGTGGGTCTAAGAGGTGGATGACATAAGGGCAGTGATTACAGACGAATGCAATTAAGCATCCTTTGTGAATATCGACAGTCTGAAGATCAATAGATTGATTGGTGCAAACATTGGGTAAGGAAAAGGAGGGAGCTTTTGTTCCCAATGGAAGCATAGTAGATGGAGTAGCAACCATAGTTTAGGGGGCTTGGGGGGTATTATGTTTTATTGATGATAAGGAATTCGGATATTTTGCAAAGTAGGCCGCAAGTAAGTCTCGGGCGATTGGCGTAGCGGTTAATCCTCCCTGTACTTGGTCTTGAGGAATAACGCCTTCGATTAATACAGATACCGCAACCTTGGGAGAATCTGCCGGAGCAAAACCGATAAACCATGCAAGGTTTAATTTCATATTGTGGTTACGCCATTGCCCTGTACCTGTCTTGCCCGCAACCAAGACTCCATCAATTTGACACCTTCTCGCCGTTCCTTCCTTAGTAGCCAAGATCATACCGTCAACGATGGCTTGCCGGCTTGCATCATCTGTGAGCGGTTCCAAAGGAATTGATTCAGGCTTTGGATTGATCGTGATTTTAGGGTCGAAAGACTTAAGATTAGCTGCCAATTTTGCCATAAAACAAGCCATTTGTAGTGGACTTTGTCTGAGACCGCCTTGGCCAATTGATATGTTAAAGGTATCTTCCATTGTCCAATTAACTCCAACTCGATTCTTTTTCCAAGTCGGATCCGGGACGATAGGTGAGTCTCTTAGTGATGGGAGATCCAACAAAGGTCTTTGGTCCATTCCCACTCTTCTTGCTTCAGAAATTAAATGCTCATGTCCCATCCTTTCTGCACATCTAAAAAAGTAAACATTGCAGCTCTGAGCAATTGCTTGACGAAGATTCAATTCTCCATGCTGCCCCGGGTGTACATGGCATTTCATACCCCGGTAAATCCCCTCGCACTTTAATTCTTCGCTCGGGTCCAGCGTGTTGGCTCCTAGTCCCGCAAGTGCGGTTACTAATTTAAATGGAGATGCCGGAGCATAGCCGGGATGCCAAGCCCGAGGTAACCAAGCCTCATTCCTCTGAATTTCATCATAAGCAGCCTGTGAAATATAAGGAGTTAAACTGCTAAGATCGTAATTTGGTTTACTGGCAAGAGCAAGAATTTCAAAGGTTTCTAAATCTAGAAGAACAGCAGCACCAGGGGGCGGAAGGGGGGGAGATAGGGAAAAAGCTCCTGGGTTATTTGCCGCCCTTTGTAAAACACCTTGCGAATAAAGACGCCTAAGGAGTCTTTGAGCATCCTCTTCTGTCCCTTTGAAACCGGCCACGGTTGATGCTTGTTTTCCTGTTAAGGGGAAAGGGGCATCTTTGAAAGCGGAGAGTAGTAATTCAGCACGAACTTCTGTCTCATTCGTCCCAAGTAGGGCACGGCTCGTTCTGCGCTCCAAAGTCCGAGCCCAATCCCGATCTGGTAAAATTCTTTGACTGGCCACTTTCGTAACCATTCGATCGATTGATTGTTCGGCAACTTTTTGAAGATCGAGATCAAGGGTAAGGTGGACAGACTTTCCTTTTTCGGACGCTTGCCTTTGTACTCTTTCAAAACGCGAACCCATTGGGTTGACGATCCAAATGTCCGCACCGTCTTTGCCGCGCAATTGATGGTCAAAAGCTTTTTCAACACCAGCCTTACCTGTTCTTCCTTGGAGTTCAAAAGTAGCGAGGTCAGCACCGGCAAGTGAATCTAAGTTTGCTTCATAGCCACTGCCCACATATCCCAAAACATGAGAAGCAAGGTAACTTTCCGGATAATACCGAACCGCTTTTGCTTGAACCTGAATAGGCGATTCTGGGGGAAGTTTCTCTACTAGAACTGCATATTCTTCGTTCGTTAAATCACCACAGATTTCCAGAGGAAGAACGAGTTTTCTACGCCAATGTTTTTGAATATCGTTCATACTTAACTCGCTATTTCGACCAGTTAAGCGATTTACTTCACTTAGGTAATTTTGTACCACAGTATATCTTGCTTCCCAGGAATGTGAAAATCCGTTTACCGAAAAATCAAGAGCCCCATCCTCGGTCCCATTGAGAACATTTCCAAGCCACGATTGGTCACCCTTTGCACTATTAACCTTTGCTAGGGGCAGTCCTTGGGAATCCAGATCATAATCCAAAGAAAACAAACCACCAATATCGGTAACTAGGTGGTTTTCCGAATTAACAACTCGAAAAGACTGGAATTCTTTGGCCAAAGACTTTTCGACTCTGCAAAGCCATGAATTCCCTGATTGTTTTACACTTAATTGCTTTTTGTTTATCCAAGCGACGACTTTTTTATCGGGTGAAATAACCTTCCCGCTAAGAGTAATTGCTCGTTTGCTTACATGATCATTAGTAAAGCTAAAGTTAAGTAAATCGACTAAATCCAAATGAGGAATTTTAGAGAGTTCCTCTCGCATCGAATAAGATAATCTTCGAAGCTTAACTTTTTCTTCCCAAATTTTTCTATTAAGAAGCTCTAGATGAAGGGTAGCTGAATAATGTGCACGATTGCCAATTAAGAGATTATTTTCTCGGTCTACAACATCTCCTCTAGCTCCCGGTTTTAAAATTCTTCTTTGACCCTGAATACGCTCTTTTTCCAGGTAAGCATCCCGCTCCCAAATTTGCCTAAAAAATAAATAACCAAATAAAACAAGAAAAAGACCAAGGTAGACTCCTGCAAAAATTCGAAAGCGTCGAGTTTCAGGAAAATATTTCTCAAAAAACTTCATTTCTTAAGCAAAGGAAGTCCTTCAGATGTGGGCTTTATTCCCATAATCAAACTATTACAAAAGCTAGAAAACCATAGTGAAAGTGGAATGAGAAAAACCATAGATAGTGGAAGTTCGATCAAAAAACGTGTCCATGTCCAAGATGCAAGGCTTGGTTGGAATGAGGTGCAAAGTATTGCCCATAGAATGGCCATGATCAGGTTGGCAATGAGCTGAAAAATAGTAATTTGGATAGAGCTTTGCTTTCCTAAGTGCAAAAATTCCCGGGCGATTAGAAAAATTAGGCACATGGCAAACGCATGAAAACCAAGAGTATGGTTAAAAAAAAGATCGAAGATTAGGCCACTAAGAAAAAGAGCAGGCAAACTACGATTCAATCCGAGTAGTTGATAGTGTGGAATAAAAAAAATGCCAGGCAGATAAAGAAAAAAGCCCCACTTCCCAATTACCGAATTAAATAAGGATAAGGTTACGATAAATATGAAGTTGGCTAAGATAAGTACGCCCAAAAGTCGGTTTAAAGCCATCTCCTATTCCTGTTTTCCTTGAGGGGGAGTAGGTCTGAGCACTGAGACTTCAGGAACTTTTCCTAGGTCTTTATGTAAGATAACTTTACCATTTTTAAATAGACCATCCCCACTTTCCTCGAGCATTCTTACTGTTCCAATATGAAGGCCGCTTGGAAAGGTACCTCCCAGGGCAGATGTTTTTAAAAACAGTGGTTTGCCTTTTTCAATGGTTATGTCGTGAGGTACATCTAATACTACGCCTATGGGTTTACCACCGGGAAGGATTCCGTCACCCTGAAAAGTTACCGGTCTGTCATCTCCTTGAAAGTGGGCAACGATTCGAAAATTTGGATTTGTGCATAGCTCAACTTTTGAGGAATTAAACCCAGATCGTTTAATTCTTCCAACAATTCCATGAGAAAAAACTACACCCATGCCAGGGAATATCTTTTGGTTGGTTCCTTTTCGTAAGGATAGTTCTTGCCACCATGCACTTAGATTGCGGTGGGTAACCCTTGCGATTATAGGTTGGAAGGAAGCTTCAGGATCAATCCCGAGCTCTTTTTGTAGAAT
>NZ_CAXLML010000182.1:0-6611 GCF_964187505.1 Candidatus Chordibacter forsetii | reverse complement strand
AATAGACCGAAGAAACTTTTGTTCAGCATATCTTTCAATCATTTTATAGAAAGATAGGTTTGCATCCATACACCTATCAAAATCTTTTGGCATATTGAGCTTGGGTCCTATGAATGGATTAATCAAGCCGGCAGATACTTGAGTTGCTGAATGTGAACTACATGAGTCTATCACTCTGACATTCTCTCCATACTCAAGTAGGCTGTGCGCAAGAATGGCACCAGCCAACCCATGACCTACAATAAGAATACCCTGACTCATTAGAAAAATTTCACCTTTCATTGAGTTTGCGGACAACTCTCTTTGCGTCAAACTAAGTGAAATGTTTCTTATCCGTAAAGTATTTCCGTTTGCACTCCTGTTAAGTGCATTCCTTGCTTTTTGGTTGGCTGAAAATTACTCTTTTTTAGGAAATCAATTAAAGCAAACAAGCTTCAAAAATAAGCAGCCCCATCATACATCCCCACCAATTTTTAATGTCGGAGGTAAAGTCGATCCTTTCAAATATTCATTATTGGAGGAAATTAATGAAACTTCTGTAATGGAATTTGAGGATTTGCTTAAGCAATTAAACCCAGGAAATGATTGGGTACTAAGTTTAGATAAGGACAGCGTGGAAAACCTCGCGGTGAATGCTTCTATTTATGGAATTAAGTTGGTTGAAAGTCTCGCAGAACTTGGAGTTGTTCGGGTTAAGGTTTTGGACACAAAAAAAGCCCTGCCTCTTCTAACTGAGTACATTTCTCATAATCAAATATCTCCTAACTATACGATGCGCCAACCCCTTCCCCCGCGAAAGGAATTGGTCTTGAATGAAGCTAGTTTTTCAGACTCCTACATTGAATGGCTAGGGGGGAGAGATGATCGTGCCAATTTAGGTACAGGTGTAAAAGTAGCCCTATTGGATTCAGGAGTTGATCTTTCTCATCCTATGCTTGCAGGTGTGTCGATTAAGCAAACAAACCTGCTAGCGACTGAAGGGATAGATGGGGTGGGGCATGGTACCGCACTAGCTTCTGTTATGGTCGGTTCCACTTCGGGCATTCAAGGTATTGCTCCTCGAAGCGAAATTCTATCTTTCCGTGTAATCGATAAAACGGGAAAAGCTGATTCATTCACGGTTGCCTCCGGAATCGTTAAGGCTGTACAAGATGGTGCGAGAGTAATCAACCTTAGTCTTGGTGCAGAATATGGGAGCGATGTGCTAAAGCATGCAGTAGGGTATGCTCGAGAGAGTGGGGTTAGTATTGTTGCCGCAGTTGGTAATGATGGCGAGGGATTAGTTAATTTCCCCGCTGCCTACGATGGCGTCATTGGAGTTTCTTCTGTGGGGAAAAATGGTCAGGTCTCTTCGTTTTCAAATTATGGGAATGGTGTTGATATTGCCGCGCCCGGAGTAGGTGTACTTGCCGCGTGGGAGCTTCAAGAAATGGTTTCTTTTAGTGGAACCTCAGTATCTACTGCGATTGTCTCAGCTTCAATTGCCGCGGAACTCTCTAATGATCCAACCCTGACCAGTCATGATGTTGAGGATTTACTTCTACGATACGCAAATGAATCCGGCAAACCGGGGTATGATTTAATTGCAGGTCATGGTATTCTGAGTCTAGGTAGGCTAGAAAACAGGACTAATGAAAATTATTCCGACCCGGCCTTGGTTGGGTATTATTTTGGTGAATCCGGTGTGGTTTCTGGTACCGTGCCCTTTGAGGTAATTATTCAAAACCAAGGCAATACTTTACTTAATAACCTTAATCTTGAAGTAGAATACCTTGGTGCTATGAAAAAATTCAGGGTCAATAATTTAGCCCCTTCAGAAATTAGAACAGAGAAACTTTACCTGCAGGGTTCAGATATTGACGGATTCCTCAAGATAGATTCCAGGCTCATAACTCCATCAGGCACCAAAGATGACAGGCCAGAAAATAATATGAGGAATAGTACGATTAGTTTTTGATTTCGTGGCAGAGCCAAGGTATCCCAACTCTATTAAGTAACAGCCTTAGGCTGCGTCTCTCTTTTTTTCGGGCAGAGGAACGATTTTCGCTTTTGATTTACCCCTAATAACACCTGCATTGATAACCACTTCAACTGGTTCTTCAATTGCTGGTAATTCGTACATTACATCAAGCATGACAGTCTCCATTATAGAACGTAATGCGCGGGCACCAGTCTTCATTGTGAGAGCTTGCTTTGCAATCGCGGTGATCGCTTCACGGGTAAAGCGAAGCTCGGCACCCTCGAGCATAAACATCTTGCGGTATTGCTTTAAGATAGAGTTTTTGGTTTGTTCCAACACACATACAAGTTGCGACTGTGTAAGTTCGTGAAGAATCGAAAGAACGGGCAATCGACCAATGAATTCAGGTATTAAGCCAAATTTAACCAAATCTTCGGGCATAACCTCGGAAAGAATCTCTTCGGTATTTTGTGATTTTTCAGTGTTATACCCTACGCTACGCTTTCCTTTTCTTTGGCCGATGATATCGTCTAGGCCAACAAATGCACCTCCACATATAAATAGGATATTAGATGTATCTAATTGGATATACTCTTGATTCGGGTGCTTTCGACCACCCTGAGGCGGGATGTTACAGACAGTACCCTCAAGTATTTTCAGTAAGGCTTGCTGAACACCTTCCCCTGATACATCTCGGGTGATGGATACATTGTCGGTTTTTCGGCCTATTTTATCTATCTCATCAACATAGATGATACCGCATTGGGCACGCTCTACATCATGATCTGCTGACTGTAATAATCGAACAACAATATTTTCCACATCATCACCAACATATCCGGCTTCTGTAAGGGTTGTGGCATCGGCGATAGCAAAAGGAACATCAATAAGTTTTGCTAGGGTTCTTGCTAGAAATGTTTTACCACTGCCAGTGGGGCCAATAAGTAGGACATTGCTTTTTTCGATCTCTACCTCTTCTAAATCTTGAGGCAGAAAAGGGGAATCTTTTTGTGACTCAGGCGATCCCAACTCTGCAGATAATCTTTTATAATGATTGTGGACGGCAACTGATAAGACTTTTTTTGCATGATCTTGTCCAATCACATGCTCGTCCAAGTTAGCTTTGATCAAGCTTGGTTTAACCAAATTAAAAACCGGTTTACTGCCAGAGCTTTTCTTGGGAGGTTCTTTCTCCCCCAGTTCTCGGTCGATGATAGTTTTGCAAACCCGAACACAGGAATCACAGATGAACACGTTGGCCGGCCCTGCGATCATTTTTCGGACCTCCCCCTGCGGCTTTCCGCAAAAAGAACAGAAATTGATTTTGGTAGGCTTAGCCATCGGTAAACTTCTTAATCGGTGGGCTTTTGTGAAATGACTTCATCCACTAGACCATAATCTTTAGCTTCTTCTGCTGACATGTAGTAGTCTCGGTCTGAGTCTTTTTCAATTTGCTCTACCGATTTACCGCTATGTTCGGAGAGCACTTGATTAATCGTACTCCTCCACCGTAATATTTCTTTTGCAGCAATAGAGATATCAGAGGTTTGCCCGCCAGCACCACCGCTGGGTTGATGGATCATGACGCGACTGTTGGGAAGGGCATATCTTTTACCTGGAGTACCAGCTGCTAGAAGTACCGTGGACATACTCGCCGCCATACCGATGCAATAAGTGATCACATCACATTGCATGAATTTTAAGGTGTCGTAGATCGCCATGCCGTCAGAAACGCTCCCTCCGGGAGAATTGATGTAGATGTGTACGGCTTTTTTTGGGTCTTCCATCTGTAAGAAGAGCAGCTGGGCGATTATGGAATTGGCGACATAGTCATCAATCGGGGTACCGACAAAGACAATCCGATCACGAAGTAATCGGCTGTAAATATCCCAAGCCCGCTCTTGGCGACCTTCGCGTTCATATACATATGGAAGTGGTAAATATGCGCCCATGATAGATTAGTGTGTGTGCTCACCCTCGATGTCGCAAATCTGTTCTTTGGACAACTCGGCAATTTTGATTAAAGTTTTGTCGTAAACGACATCTTCTCGCAAACGGTTCAACCTGGCTCGATCTTGTGAAAGCTCTTTAATGAATTTCGTTGGATCTTCTCTTCTCATCATTGCTTCACGAGTAGCGGCCTGTGCTAGATCTTCCTTCTCGACTGTAATTTTTTCTTCCTCGGCTATTTTTGATAAAACTAAGGTAAGTTTTAATCGTGCTTGCCCCTGAGTCTGACACTCCTTCCACCATTCATCTCGATTCTTCTCGATCTCATCCTGCTTCGTGCCCTGGCTCGCTGCCTGTTGGATGCGGTTTTGGAAGATGGCTTTGGACTCTTCCTCAGCAGCTTGCTGGGGTAGGGGGAAGTCATCCATGTCCAAGATTTTCTGGGTAATTTGTTTACGCTTTAGGTTTTCGTTTTCCTGTAATTTGCGTGACTTAATTTGTTCAACTACTTTTTCCTTCAGTTCTTTTACGCTTTCGATCTTTAAGGACTTAAGAAACTCTTCGTCTTCTAATTTAGGTGCTTTCTTTTCACGGACTTCATGTATTTCCAATTGATAAATCACTTTTTTGCCCGCCAATGGAGTAACCTCAAAGTCCTTGGGGAATTCGGCGTTAATTTCCTTCTTGTCACCCGTTTTCATACCGACCACGCCTTCGGCAATTGCATCCACGCCCATTCCCGTCGAATTGCCAGCCTCCTCCCATGTGTTCGCTTGCTTGCCATACATAGGTTTCTCCGGAACTAACTCAGCAACCATTTTGCCATCAAGGGTTCCCTCATAGGAGCATTTTACATAGTCTCCTTTCTGGGCAGGTCGTTCAACCTCCTCAAAACTTGCACGTTGTTCCCTGATTGCATCGAGTTCTTTTTCTACCTCCTCATCTTTTACTTCGGTCGGTTCAATATTGAGCTCGTACTCTTTGTAAGCGGGTAAATCAAATTCAGGCTCTATATCAATGGTAACTTCAACTTCAGCAGCTTGCGTGGGTTCGAGTTCGCCGGCGTCAACTTTAAGAACTGAGTATACCTTAATATCTTTTCTCTCAAGGACAGCCTCATAGGCGGAGGTCGATACTTTTCTGTTTAATTCATCATGGAGTTCTTTGGCGTATTTCTTGCGAATCACTGGTGCCGGGGCTTTTCCTTTACGGAAGCCTGGAATGCTTACCATTCTGCCTAAATCTTGACAGACTTTTGATTCGAACTTGCTTACCTCTTCAGGTTCGAAGCTTACGGTTGCGATTTTACGAGCAACGCCCGCATCCTTAATATCTACGTTCACGATAGTTTCAGTACTTTGTTTTCGGATTTATGAATAAGAACGAAGTGTATTAGACTAACTCCGTAATTTAAGGGTTTTATAGTAGGCAAGATTCGGCAAGGGTCAACGAGATAGACTTGTACATCAACGCGATGGCACCCAAGGGTAGAGCCGGGTGCTAGTTACGAGGTTAGTCGCTTCTAGAAAATTGATGGCTTTTTCTAAATCGGTTGGCGAAAAGTTTCTCGATTGGACAATAAGTTCATCCGTTGAATGATTTCGACCAATTATATGAAAAAGATCTTCATCTAATAAATTCTTAAAGGAATCTAACATGTTGTCGTTTTTTAACCTGATATAAATCTCAGCTGCACGGAAAAATTGAATATTGCTAGAACTTTCCAGTTTTTGTTCGGCCAAAATGAATAATCTTTCCGATCTAAACGAACCGGTAGTTTCAATCACCCATGAATTAACTCCATCTGAATGGGATCGAGAGAGGGACGGTCGATTCTCTTCATAATGGACGACGATGCCACTCGGGATAGCAGTAGAAACTGATTCAGGGAGTGGGAGAAAGGGAACATTTCCCATTGCTGTATGTAACGAATTATAATTACCCGGTCTCAGTGCGGTCTTTTCGCTTTTAATATCAAGTGCGTGCCGCACCAGCATGGAGGATGCGGTAACCCCAATTATGAGGCCAATGGCAATGGTTATTCTTCTTTCTTTTTTTCCTAGTGACATGTGATTCTTAAATGAGGCTTGGCGAGTTGAGGGAGTTTAGCAAAGTTGGATTCATGATATCAGCAATTACTGAAGTTAGGGTACGATACCAGGAAACGGATCAAATGGGAGTAGTCTACCATGGCAATTACTTTACTTGGTTTGAGTCCGCAAGAATTGAGTTACTCGACCAGATGGAATGCTCCTATCAAGAATTGGAGAAAGGTGGATACCTACTGCCTGTACTAACATGCGAAGCCCGGTTTATAAAACCGGCCAAATTTGATGATCGATTACAAGTGACTGCTCTTATTAAAACTTCACCTGTCGCCCGTATTGAAATATTTTATGAGGTAAAAAGGAATGAGGAATTACTTGCCAAGGGAGCAACTTCGCATGCCTTTGTGAATGAGGAGGGTAAACTAATCAAACCGCCCATCGATTTCCTCGATAAAGCAAAAAAACATTTTCTTTATTCTCCTAACGACTAAAGGGCACCGACCACCTTGAATTACAATTTAGAAATGATCAACTCGACTACTTGCACGGGCGAAAGGTTGTCTGTCTCAATAAGAATGTCTGCTTCTTTATATCTTTCTTCCCGTTGGTTTAATAATTCCTGAAGTGCGGATAAAGGGTTTGTGTTTTGTAAC
>NZ_CAXLML010000181.1:0-13706 GCF_964187505.1 Candidatus Chordibacter forsetii | reverse complement strand
TTCGAGGTTGAATTGCTGGGGATAACCCCACCAATTGTCGAACCGGAACTGCCTGACTTGAATAATTCTGAACCTTTGCCTGCGGTATTCCCTGAGGATAAAAATCAGTCAAACAAATCTGTTCCTGTTCAGAATAAGCCGGTCAAGGTTGCCACACAGAAAGACAACAAGGACGGAAATTCGTCCAAGTAAACTTTTTAGAAGAATATAAAGATTCATCTTCGCTACTATTTAGGCGTGTATAGAAGCACGAATTTCTTCGGCTTTTACAGACCCGCAAAGTAATTCGACGAGGCTCAATCCAAACTCGATCGCAGTACCCGCACCACGGGAGGTGATGATCTTTCCGTCCTTAATGACGGCTTGATTAGAATGCAATCCGGGTAATTCATTACTGATACTTTCATGACCAGTGACCCTTTTTCCAGCTAACAGCCCAAGGTCATGAAGTAATAGTGGAGCTGCACATATTGCAGCAATTGGTCTCTGAAGGTCCGAGAAATCCTTAATAAAGTGAAGGAAGGATTCATTTTTACGTAGCTCAAAAATGGCGGGACCTCCGGGTAGAACAAGAAGATCGAACTGGATTAGGTCAGAGTCTCCTATGAATTTGTCTGCTCGAATAACGATTCCTGAACGTCCACATACTTCGAGCTCGCTTTCGCATGATGCGGTAACTACCTCGACCTCAGCTCTTCGTAAAAGGTCGATTGGACAGGTGGCTTCAATCTCTTCGAACCCACGAGCGAGGGGAACGAGGACTTTTGGGGTCATGAACCTTTTGATTTGAGGATCAGGTAGCTTTGACCTTTTCCTTCTTTGGTTTGGATTCTTTTTTTGTCTCCTTGGTGGCGGGCGTTTCCTTGTCGCTTGTTCCGGAGTCGGCAGTTTTCTTGTCTTCAGTCCCGCTCTTTTGCTTATAATCAGTTTCGTAAAACCCTGTGCCCTTAAAAATGAGACCCGCTCCTAACCCAAGCAAGCGCTTGGCTTTGCGTTTTTTGCACTTAGGACAGCTTTTGACGGGGGAATCGTTCATGGATTGAAAGAGTTCCCATTCGTGCTTACAAGCCCCACATTGATAATCGTAAGTTGGCATAAAAGAATATTTTAAAGTGAATAATCGAAGAAGTCAGGAAAAATTCTTCATTCTTAGCGCACTTGAATAAGCAATTAATATCCAGGCACCGATAAAAAAAGAAAGTCCATATAAAGGAATCGCCAGCAGGAAGATTCCCCAAAATGCAACCACGGGCAAAGCCAAAGGTTTCCAGCCGGACAATACTTCTTGCAGGAGGATCCGAATTTGAAACGCATCCCTGAATTCTTCGTGTTTTAAATAAGCCATGAAGGCAGAGAGAAAAAACATCGGAGAAAAGAAACCACATATGGCCAGGGGAAAGTAAGCAACGACTCCTAGTAAGCCAAAGGTAAGGAAATAAAGTAGTATACTAACAATCCATCCCACCAACATTGGCAGGCCAATATAGAGAATTAATAAACCGAAGAGTCGAAGACCGCATACAAATAATTCTGGCCAATTCATTTCCGACCATTCGGGGAGGTCCACCCGTCCACTACGCCGCAATTGACGTCCGTAAATAAAAAGATAACCCAACGCAAATAGGTTTAATCCAGGAATAAAGGACAAGCCTCCTCCTAGTAAAACTTTCGGGATCCATCCCGGACGACCGAATAATCGGGTGCAGACCGCTTCCAAACTTGGCATATAAGAATTATGATGCCATGCTTTATTTCCTCGGCAAGCCATGAATTTTCCAGAAAAACTAAAATCCTTTCAAGAGCAGTTTGAAAAACGTTTAGTTTCTGACCTTCCAAAATCAACGGAACGCCCCTCTCGTTTGCACGAGGCAATGAATTATAGTTTGCAGGCTGGTGGAAAACGATTGCGTCCCGTATTGGTTTTGTCTGGTCACAGTCTATTCCCAAGTAAGTTGGACCCTATGCCTGCAGCACTGGCAGTTGAGATTATTCATACCTACAGTTTAATTCATGACGATTTGCCTGCAATGGACGACTCCGATCTTCGCCGTGGTTCTCCCTCTTGCCATCGGGCATTTGATGAAGCTACTGCTATTCTTGCAGGGGATGCATTAATTCCCTTAGCTTTTGAACAATTAGCAAGAGCATACCAGGGATCTTCTTCACTTGGGCTTGAACTGGTAGGTTTGTTGGCTGTGGCTGCCGGAAGCCAAAAGTTAGTTGGTGGACAAATGGAGGATTTATTAGCCGAGGGAAAAAGCCCGGAGGCAGATACTCTATCCTATGTTCATGCCAACAAAACTGCGGCCATGATTGAAACTTCTCTACTCATGGGTTTTTGTCTGAGCGAAAATGGGGGCAATATAGAATTAAGAAGTTTGGTTTCCCAGGCAGGTCAATCCTTGGGATTGGCTTTCCAGGCGGTTGATGATTTGCTTGATGTAACTTCAACCACTGAGGAATTGGGCAAGGAAGCTGCTCATGATCAAGATACGGAAAAGATGACCTGGGTACGTATGCTTGGAGTTAAACAAGCCAACGAACTTGCATGTGCACATACTGAACAAGCTTTGCGAATGATTAAAGAGATTGGTGGAGATAACCATTTTTTGCTGAAACTTGCGGAACATATGCTTCGCAGAAAAAATTAGTCACGATGACTCCTTCCGTTGAAGGATTGGATTCTCAGAACTGGCGTGAACGGCTTGGGGTTTCCAGGGAAATAGGAACTGGATTTGCGGCCCCTGGTGGTGAGTTTACAAGGGCTTTGTTCGAATGGAGCTTTACGCCCCAAGGAGCCTTTTTAAACAAGTTGCTCAAGGGTCGAAGGGTGGTAGAACTCGGTGCGGGAATGTTGCCCCATGGTTTTGCATTGTCAGCTCATGCGAGAGCCAAAAATTTTGTGGCGGTCGAGCCGTTCTATGCAGATAAGCAGGAAATTGCTCAATTAGCCTACTTGGAGAGCGAATTAAATCCCAATCTTCGAATTCCCCGAAAGGTTGTAGCTGAGGATATGCTCGAATATTTAGAAAAAGAGCCTGATCATCTTTTAACGATCTTGGCCTGTGGAATTGAAGACTGTATACTTCCGGGCCACGATTACCGGAAAAAGGTGGAGGGTGAAATTGAAAGAACCTTAGAAGAGGATGGTTTTTTTATTAGTTCGCATAGCGATTTAGCACCCAAAGGCTTACCTCATCTTGAAGTACTTTATTCTCGTCCATCTCATCCCGGTTTGGTGGACCGTTTAAGATTACATGGCAAGAAGCATGCTTTCGAAAGGTGGGGAAATCTACTCCCCCTCGGAAATTGATTCTTCAGTATTGGATGAGTTTGCGGCGAGTCGTGCTTTCATAATGAGGTACAGTTCACGGCTTATCCAGGCATCTGTGGCAGCATAGGTTTCTTGTGAGGGAGAAAGCGGGCTTTTCTGCCAATTAGAGAGCTGGGCAGACTTGGACAGTCTTTGGGAGAAAAAAATCGCTGTCAGGTTTCGCAAACCAGTTTGTTCGATCTTTAGCGATTGTGCTAATGGTGCAAGATCTTCAAAGCCACCAGGGGTAAATTCTTCTATCTTTTTGAGGTTGTACGCATCGTCTTTAATCGCCACTCCAGTTTTAACTATATCTGGATTCTCTAAGATATCGATTAGTGGACCAAGTTTCATTACCGGATAGAGGCGAAACAGAAAGGCTTGGTCAGCAGTTGCCAGTTGAATTAAAGCAGGGGGATTATTGGGACCACGTTTAAAGTTTGGCTTACATTCGATATCAAAACCGAGGACTTTTTGTTTACTCAATTGGTTGACGAACTTTCGGAAGGATTTGTTATCTTCCGCTACTTGGATGGAACCATGAAAGCGAATGAGTGGAAGTTCGTTAATTTCGCTTTTTTCAAGCCTGGAAGGAAGTTCTCCTTGATTGGAATGGAGTGCCGACATCTTGAAATTAAAGTTCCATGGTTAATCCGTCGTAAGCGAACAAAACCTCATGCGGAAACCCCCGGGGCGAAGGAGCTCCTGGGATTCCTGGTATGGATTCTCGAACTGCATGCCTGGATCCGGTTAAAAACTTTCTTGTATGAGCACAGAATTCAGAAATATTTTCGTCGGTTGCGTTCGGATCATGATGAAAAATGGCTAGTTTTTTAACATCAGCCCTAGCGGCTAATTCAACTCCCATTACATTGCTCGAATGTCCCCAATGTTCACGATTTCCAATTGATTGGTATAGGGTGAAGGGGGCGTCAAAGATAAGCAGGTCTGCTCCTCGGATAAAATCTAAGTAGGGATAGTTTTTTGAATGAGCTTCGTTGGTATGTTCGCAGTCTGTTGAATAAACCATGGCTTTTTCCTGATTTTCTATACGATAACCGTAGGATAGACCGGGATGATTTTGTTGAAAAAGAGTGACTCGTGAGTCGCAAACTTCAATTACATCTCCGGGTTTGTGTTCTTCGAAAGATATTTCTGCACCAAGAGTATCAAAACTGATGGGGAAAAATGGTTCGCGCATTTGTGCTCTTAAAAACTTCTCAATTCCCTCGTGCCCTCCATGGAAAACGATACGATTACTTGGAGCATAAGCAGGTGCAAAAAAGGGAATGCCCTGAATATGGTCGTAGTGAAAGTGGGATAGGAAAATATGGAAGGTCGCACCGCTTACTTTCTTGGCCATAATTTCTTTGGCCAAGGCTCTCAACCCTGAACCGCCGTCAAGGATGAGGTAATCTGCTGAGCCAGTATCCACATGAATACATGGAGTGTTTCCTCCCCAGTATGCACGGGTTCGGAAATTAAGTTTATCGTAAACAAATTCCCTGATCTGTCTCTCTGAACGGAGTTCTTTTCCACGAGCAGCCATCATGGAAGCAATCACCTTCTCTTCAATTTCTTGAGCGGTTGGGGCTGTGGGTATCGATCCGCGAGTACCTTTAAAATGAACGAACATAGGGATTCTTTTCTTTTTACGTATTGAGGTTTTTGGCAACGTAAATTTCTATTTCGTCATTTTCTCCTGAAATTTCTTTAAGTTGTTAGCTTGAAGATTAGGGTTTGTATGAACATGATAATTTTATGACTAATGACGAAAAGATGGCGGTTCCCTTTTATCGAGTAGGTCTGGAGCGTTTAAATTATACGGAGATACTCGAACTTTTTGTAGATCCTTCCAAAAAGAGTGGGAATTTCCACCGTATTTCAGATATGCATGTTAAAATTGGCATGCCTATCAGTTTTCGTACTGATGATGAGCTTATAGCGGTTGATAGGGGTACTCCTGTAAATGAAGAGGCCTTGCTTCATATGTTGAGTATTCTTTTAAATGAGAAGCAAATTGCTCAAGTTACTGATCCTGATCAACCCCAAGATGTCGATACAGCATTTGAGTGGGCAGAGCAGGGGGTTAATTTTCGTCTAAATGTTTTCAGGGATCGGGATGGATTGGCATATGTTATGCGGGTACTTTCCTCTTCGATTCCTTCAATTGAGGAAGTCGGGTTACCTTCAGAAATGATTTGGAAAGAAATCACAAAGCTTAAAAGAGGACTTGTTTTGGTAACTGGAGTTACAGGGAGTGGGAAGTCCACCACTATTTCTTCTCTGATTAATCATGTTAACCGTACGCGGAAATCTCGAATTATAACCCTCGAAGATCCAGTCGAATTTATTTTTAAAAATGAAAGCTCTATGGTTTCGCAAAGGCAGGTGGGTCAGGATGTACCAAGTTTTTCTGCTGGGTTAAAAAGTGCATTGCGTGAAAATCCTGATGTGATTTTTGTGGGCGAGATTAGAGATACAGAAACTGCCACACTGGCTTTAAGTGCAGCCGAAACAGGTCACCTCGTTTTCTCCACCCTTCACACTCGAGACGCGAAAGGAGCCTTGAGCCGTATTGTTGATATGTTCCCCGCCGAACAATCCAAATTTATCTGTCTTCAATTATCGTTCAGTCTTTCTTATGTTCTTAGTCAAAAAT
Source organism: Candidatus Chordibacter forsetii (assembly GCF_964187505.1). NCBI lineage: Bacteria > Pseudomonadati > Verrucomicrobiota > Opitutia > Opitutales > Candidatus Seribacteraceae > Candidatus Chordibacter > Candidatus Chordibacter forsetii. The sequence continues at coordinate 7,731 of NZ_CAXLML010000181.1, read as the reverse complement.
TAGTTCCCCGGGAGGACTCTGATGGGCGTATCCTTGTCATGGAAGTTTTAAAAAATGTACCTGCCATTGGTAATTTAATTAGAACTGGAAATTGGCAACAGGTTTATTCTGCAATGGAGACCCAATCTAAAGAAGGTATGCTTACGATGGAACAACACCTTTTATTCCTGCATCAGCACAATATCATAAGCCGGGAATCAGCTATCTCTTATGCTAACGATGCGAGCCTGGCAGAGCGGTTGGGTGAAGTGGTTTAATCCATGATCCTATGAAAGGTTATTAAACGAGTTCAGCGCGTAAGCAAATTAATTTTGGATGTATAGAATGCCAGAAGTAAAAAAATCCTTTTGGGGAAGACTCTCTTCTTTCATGTTTATTTGTGTATCTTTATTTTCAGCTATTTATTTGTGGGCTAAACAATCTCCTCTGGTTGGAGATAAAAATGAAAAAATAGAAACCCCAACGATGATCGAAAAAACAGAAGAAGAATGGAAGGAACAGTTAACAGCTGAGCAATATCGAATTTTACGCAAAGCCGGCACAGAACGTCCAAATGGTACTGTTTACAAAGAATTTAAGGAGCAGGGTGCAGGTGTTTACTTTTGTATCGGCTGTGATACCGAGCTTTTCTCATCTAACGAAAAATTTGACTCTCATTGTGGATGGCCTTCTTTTTTTGACCCATCAAAAGTTGAGAATGTAAAAACTTCGGTTGATCATTTGCTTGGATATGCCAGAACTGAAGTTCTTTGTGCTGTATGTGATGGCCATCTTGGTCATGTTTTTTCAGGGGAGGGGTTTGATACGCCAACGGACAAAAGATATTGTATAAATGGTACTGTTTTACGCTTTCGTCCGCATAGTCGTACATCAGATACAAATGCTTCTAACATTCCAGCATCGGATGCCCCATGATTAAAACCACCGCATGACTTGTATCTAAGTTTTAGCTATTGTGATTTATAAATTTAATGTTCTGCTCCTGCTTCTTTTTCTGGTCAGTTACTTAAAAGGCTTTGATAGTAATTCATCTTCAAACGGTTTTTTTGAAGTTCGGATTCCTACTTACAACGAAGCGGGAAGAATAAATTGGGAATTACATGCTGATGAATTGGATCAATTGGACGAGGGTATTTATTCTGCTCAAAATCCGAAAATGTTTATTTTAGAAGACCAAAGGCTTGCGACCATTGCTAATTCAAATTCCGGGTTTTTTAACCTTGGACAAGGGTTGGCAAAGGGGAGGGAGCATTTGTTTGTTGAAGGAGACGGCTTCGAGGCCATTGGAAGGCCGTGGACATTTGAAGAAAATATCACAGATGCGAGGAATTGTTTGGCTTTTTCCGAGCAGGGGAAGATCGGTTTTGAATCTCAAGTAAATGCAGGATTTGTTGGGGTTGCTGACGAGGGAATGAATAAGCGGTCCAAAAAAAGTAAGCCCAGTTCTACTGCTGACGACATACATTCCATCGATTCGCCTAACTTTTCAAAAAAATTTCCCACTACTGCCTATGGCAGGAAAATAGATATATTTGACTTGGGTGATGGAAGGAGAAAGTTTCTTTTGCAGACAGATGTACTAATTGAAATGCAAGACATGGAGTCCAATGGCAGTGATCCTATAATATCCACTATTTCTTGCGACTGGGCAGAATTATTCCTTGGGTCTGACGGTAATAGTAGTACGAATTTATTTGGGAGCATTTCTAAAATACACGCTCTTGGTAAGGTAAAACTTAACCAACCCTTGAGGGAAAGTTCAGCTGATGAATTGAAATGGTCTGAGGAAAGTGGCCAAGTTAACCTGCATGGGAATGCTAAAGTTTCACACCAAAAATGGGGTGTAGCGATAGGTGAGCATATCATTTTGCTCGAGGAGGACGGCCGTGCAGAGGTAATCGGAGGAAATAAAGGCAGGTCGAAACTACTCTTACCTGCGTTGAATAAAACAAATGCGACCCAGTAATTCGATGGATTCGAAAACTTATATACCTGAATGAGTAATTTAAGTGGCGAAGAGGTTCCCTGCTTGAAAACCGTTGACTTGAAAAAAGTCTATGGTCGAAGGGAAGTGGTAAAGGGCGTTTCTTTAGAAGCAAAAGGTGGTGAGGTCGTTGGATTGCTTGGACCTAACGGGGCAGGAAAGACCACAACATTCTCTATGGTTGCTGGTTTTGTTTCTCCAACTTCAGGTTCGGTTAGTTTAAATGATCAAGTATTAACCTCATTACCAGCTTACAAGAGGGCTCGGCGGGGACTGGTCTACCTACCGCAGGAGTCTTCTGTGTTTCGCAAGCTTACCGTGGAGCAAAATGTCCGTTGTATTGCAGAGACTTTGGGTCTTTCCAGGGTTAAGGAAAATGAAATGGTGGAGAAAAGATTGGATGAATTAAGGCTATCAAGTCTTTCTCATCAAAAAGCTTACACCTTGAGCGGGGGGGAGCGCCGTAGACTAGAGATCACCCGTGCACTTGTATTGGAGCCTAAGTTTCTTATGTTAGACGAGCCATTTAGCGGGGTGGATCCAATAAGCGTTAGCGAGGTTATGGCGATTATTAGGCAACTAAGGGATTCAGGGATAGGTATTTTTTTAACGGACCACAATGTTCGGGAAACTCTAAAAGTGGTTGACCGAGCATATCTTCTTTACGAGGGAAAGGTGCTAACGCAAGGAACTGCCGATTTTCTTCTTTCGGATGCTGAGACCAGAGAGAAATATTTAGGCCACGACTTTGAGGCATGAAACAATAATCCCTTAACTCTTATGAAATCAATTTCCTTACCCGAGTATGTCGAAAGTATTTCCGTTCGTGATTTCTACGATTCATTTGCCGAGCGTTTACTTTTAAGGTTGGTTACTTCTCGTAAAACTTTATCAAGAAGTACTATTCGCGAAAGAAGCTTAAATCGGCCTGCATTGGCTGTTACGGGTTACTTTAAATACTTTGCTAACAAACGTATTCAACTCTTCGGGGCAGGAGAGATGGGCTTTTTACGTGAACAAAAAAAAGAGCATCGTATTCAAGTTCTGGAAAAAATGGCAACCAAGCGTATACCTTGCGTTGTAATTTCGAGAAATTTGGCCCCGACACCAGAAATGATTGAGGTGTTCGAGCGTTTTGGAGTTCCGGTATTTCGCACGAGCTTAGCTTCAAAAGCCTTTACTACTGAAGTCACAGTACTACTTGAGGAAAGGTTTGCTCCGAGGACTACTGTTCATGGAACCCTTCTTGATATACGGGGAATCGGAACCTTGGTAAGAGGAGAAAGCGGTGCTGGTAAAAGCGAGGCCGCACTTGCACTCTTAGAACGCGGGCATAGCTTAGTAGCTGACGATATGGTTCGTGTTAAATTACTTAGTGATCATACTCCAGTTGGATTTGGGGATGAGATGAGCCGAGGTTTTATGGAATGTAGGGGCATTGGCATTATCAATGTAGAGGAATTATTTGGTATACGTTTTGTACGTATTGAAAAAAAGATAGAACTTGTAGTCACTTTTACTGAAGATCTAGAGGATGATCAGATTGACCGAACAGGTTTGGACCGAAAAAACTTTGATATTTTGGGTGCTGATGTTCCACATATGGAAATCCCACTGCGTACTGGAAGAGATATGGCACGCCTCGTTGAGGTTGCGGCAATGGTTCAGGCAGCAAGACAACTAGGTCATGATTCTGCAGATGATTTTAACCAAAAATTAATTCAGAAAATGAAGCAAGAGAACTAATTTATGAATAATTTCAGTAATTAGATTTCTCTAAATACCTTAATTTTTAATGGCTTACGAAGCAGGAATGTTTTTTTCATTTTGCAACCCCAAAATCTTCAAAAACTTACTTTCAATACGATGTGAATAACTTGTGAGAAACTAAAAGATATCAGATGCTTTTTTTTCTTGGTTTAGTGGGCAAAGTACTTCAAAAAAGCTCTACACCCTTTTTTCCCCTTATTACCCCAACCCTTCACCGATCATCTTGATTTATGTCACTAAGTATTAATTGTCAGAGACTTATGCATTTAATTCGTTTTAGAACTCTTCGCATACTCTCTTAATAATTGATGCATTAGTATATATTTCATTTTCGGAAACTCTTCATTATCAGCAGGTTTTAGCCCCTTCGCAATCCCTGTGAATAATTCAAACTCTACCACCCTATGACACAATTAACCGCCACTCCCGAAACCTTTTGGAGTTCGCTGCGCGAAAACCTCCTTGAGGTAATTCCTGCCGATACATTCCGAGTGTGGTTTGACAATATCCGAGTCGGACACATGGACGAGGATGGTTGCGAATTATTAACCCCCAACGAGTTTTCTGCGATCTGGATTCGTGACAACTACCTTGATGTCATCAGGCAGGAGGCAGACCGTTTAGTTGGTTATCCGTACTCCGTAGAACTACTTGGTTGTTACGAAGATGATTCACAGCAGGACGCACACTCAAATCGTCTTAAGAAACCAGTCCAAACCAAATCAAGTCGGACAACAGGACCTTCCTTGCACGGACGCTCCCTCGGGATTAATCCAAAAAATACTTTTTCTAATTTTATCGTGGGTGCAGGGAGTGAACTTGCCCATGCAGCATGCGTTGCTGTTTCTAATGCTCCAGCACATGCATACAATCCTTTATTTCTTTATGGTGATACTGGTTTGGGGAAGACGCACTTAATGCATGCCGTAGCACACCAAGCATTAAACCGTAACCCCGCATGCCGCATTGCATATGTGTCTTGTGAAAGGTTTACCAATGAGTTCATCCGAGCCATCCAAGAAAATTCACTTACCAAGTTCCGTTCCCGCTATCGCAGTGTCGATTACCTGATGATCGACGATGTTCAATTTTTGGCTGGTAAAGAACGTATACAGGAAGAATTTTTTCACACTTTTAACGAGATCTACGAATCACAAAGACAAGTCTTTTTAACTAGCGACCGACCCGCGGGAGAAATTGACAAAATTGAAAGCCGTTTGCTTTCCCGTTTTCAATGGGGGTTGGTTGCAGATATTCAAGCACCAGACTGGGAAACCCGGGTTGCCATCCTTACCTGCAAGGCTGAAGCAATGGGAATCTCGATCGAACCGGACATTCTTGAGTTTTTAGCCAAAAATATTTCTCGAAATGTGCGCCGTATGGAAGGTGCATTGACCCGAGTCGCAGGTTATGTGGGGTTGACCAGAAAAAAAGCGGATTTGGAAACTATTCAGCGTTTACTCCGCGACATTCTTCGCGAGGAAAATATTAGCCGAATTACCATCGAGACTATCCAGAAAAAAGTGGTTGATTATTACCATTTAAGAATGGCAGATATGCTTTCACGGAGGCGCCCTGCAAACATAGCCTTTCCGAGGCAAGTAGCAATGTACCTTTCCCGTATTCTTACAGAACATTCCTTGCAAGAGATTGGAGGAGCGTTTGGTGGGCGAGATCATGGGACTGTGATACATGCGTGCAAAACCGTTGAGAATATGATGGATCAAGATACATCAATCAAAACTGCAGTTGAGTTGTTAAACGAGCAATTGTCCCAGTCGATGTCTTGATCGATCTTTTTATCTTCCAAGCTTGATCAATTGCTTGGATTCTCCTAATTCATCCGTTTAACATGAACGATCATAATATTACAGACTCCTCCGAAGCAAATTTTTCTTCGGGCGTTGATAACCAAGCGGTCAAACCTTCTGAACCTACTCAAGAGCAGAAACTAGAAATTGCCAAGTGGGTGGCAGGAGGTATGGGGCTTTCAGATGTTCAAAAAAAGATTAACACCGATTTTGGTGTGGTATTAACCTACATGGATGTACGCTTTCTTGTTGATGATCTTGATTTAACCCTAGTGGATCCCGAAAAACCGGCTCCGCCAAAAGTTGAAGATTCGGTTTCTAATACCCCATCATTAGATGATCAATCGGTTGGTGGAGGTGGTGTGCGAGTTGAGGTAGATGGGGTAACTCCCCCAGGATCTATGGCTAGTGGCAGCGTAGTCTTCTCGGATGGAGAATCCAAGAAATGGTCGGTTGATCAGTTTGGTAGGCTTGCTATGACTGGTGGGTCACCAGATTACAAACCAAGTGATGAGGATGTTATGGAGTTCCAACAGCAACTTGAACAATCCCTTCGAGGACCATCCCTTTAATTCACCTTAATCCCAATCGTTTCCAGTAGCGGAAAGCGTGGGGTATTATCAAGTATTATTGATCAGCATTGGTGGATTGAATTAATTCCCCGATTGCTTCAATCAAAATAGATAATTCTAAATCACCCTCGCTCTTCTTGGGTTCAGCTGCAGGCCAATTTGGGAGGCTGTTCAATAATTCGATCGGTCCCTGAGAGAAATTATTTATCCTAAGTTTTCCAAATTCTAGATAAGCCAACTCGCCGCTCCCGGCTATTTCAGTTTTGTAAACCTTGGATGAGGCCTTTGGATCAATTTGATTCAGGGTAAAGACGGTTCCGCGGTCTGAAGAAGCTGGTGGTGAAAACCATATACCTTTTTGTTCAAGCGCGTGGGTTAATAAAACTTCTCTGCCCTTTGAAGTGCCTAAGTATGAAACCTTTAAATTTTCGTTGGCTTGTTTAATGAAGTCTTCAAATTTTCGCCCAAAGTTTAAATTGAAAGAATAATTAAAAGAACCTGTATTGGCGTCTCTAATGATTTCAATCTTAGGCAAGGGATAAGCACCACCGGTGATGAAAGATATATTTTTTCCTGAAGAGGTGAATATTCGGCTACCATTTGAAGAAACTTGATAAGAAAAGAATGGTTTTTCATTTTGCTGGAAATGAAGCACTACCTTTTCTTTATTTTTGTCTACTCCGATTTGAAAATTTAAAATCAGTTTCTCATTGGGATGCAACCATGCACCTTCAATCAAAAAGGCATCTGCATCCTTTTGCCAATGCTCGTAGAGTTTTTCAAGTTGTTCAAGGAAGAGAGCTTTTCTACTTCCTTCAAACTCGGTACCATCGCTCAAGGAACGGGCAGTTTCTATCCAAGTGTCTGAGGAGTTAGGATTGGAATCACACAGGGTTTTAAGCAGGGAAATTGCACTCTCTTGATTACCTCTAAGTAAATGAGCAAAGGCGGTGTAAACCTGATATTTGGGAGAGGTTGAAAGGTCGTTTGGTAAATTGGATAAATAGGTTAATGAAAGATCGGCTTTGGGACTTACTCCAAAAAGGGCTGATTGAATTGAAGATTCTAAAAATAATTTAGATTTTTTCTCTTCATTTGTAAGTCGGTTAGTGAAATATTTGATGTAAAACTCAGCTTCGGGATGACTAATTTGTCGAAGACGAGTAATTTTTTCCATGGGAGCATTCTCAGCACGGCAAATTGAAACCAATGATCCAAAATCTTTGTTTTTCTCTTCGGTGACATCAAGAGCTTTTTCTAAACTTTCTAATAGTCTTGAATTATCAGACATTTTAACGATTAGGTAGGTGCGAAGGAGCAACGAGGGGTCGGCCATTAGCTCAGGACCGTGAATACGGGCAAGCAGTACGATTGCATCAGCAAAGGATTGCGCAAAATCCTTCTGATTTAAATCTGCTTCAGCAATCTTGACTTTAAGGAGCTGATTTAATCTTGGTGAGCCCTTGTCAAAAGAGCTAATAAAGTGAAGGCTCGGAAGTGTTCCTAAATATTTAAAAAGCAAAAGGTCGGTACCTCGAACCACCGACTTTAGGTTCTCGGCAGCCTTACCCATCATGATCAAATCCAGAGCAAC
>NZ_CAXLML010000180.1:0-12360 GCF_964187505.1 Candidatus Chordibacter forsetii | reverse complement strand
CGAATTAGCCGAACTTTGTGGCAAGCAAAAGAAGGACTTTGACTTGGTCAAGGCACCAGACAATGTCTTAGAACTTTGCCGTGAAATTACTGGAAATCGCATGGAAGATGCGATCTTTGCTGATTCCAAACAAGAGCGCCAAGTTGCGGTCGATGCGATCAAAGAAGAAGCTGATAAAGCATGTGAAGAAAAGTTCGGAGATGATTACGATTCTGATCATGTAAAAATGGCTTTTGAAGTAATTCAGGAAGAAATTTACCGCGAAAATATACTTATTAAAGGAAAGCGTGCCGATGGGCGTGGACCGGATGATTTGCGCGAAGTAACCTGCGAAACGGGAGTGCTTCCACGTGTTCATGGATCCTCAATCTTTAGCCGTGGAGAAACTCAGTCCCTCGTTCTTTCCACCCTTGGTACAAGCCGCGATGTTCAGGATCTTGATGGTTTGACTGGCGGACCGACCTCCAAGTCTTTCATCCTTCACTACAACTTCCCCCCGTTTTCGGTGGGAGAAGCTGGTAGGTTTGGATTTACCGGACGGAGGGAAATCGGTCACGGTGCATTAGCGGAACGTTCTGTACTTCCAGTACTTCCTCCCGAAGACGAATTCCCCTACGCCATCCGTGTAGTTTCTGAAATTATGTCATCCAATGGATCCACCTCAATGGCAAGTGTCTGTGGAGGATCACTCGCATTGATGGACGCAGGAGTTCCCCTCAGCGGCCATGTTGCTGGTATTTCAACTGGTTTAGTATCTCAACATGATGAGAACGGAAACATAACCAAGCATGTGGTACTAACCGACATCATTGGTGCGGAAGACCATTTTGGAGACATGGACTTCAAGGTATGCGGAACCCGCAAAGGAGTAACTGGATTTCAGCTCGACCTTAAGATTCAAGGCCTTCCCTTTGATATTGCAAAGGAAGCAGTCGTACAGGTTACTGCAGCGAGAATGAAAATTCTTGATGTTATGGATGCCGCACTTCCTTCCCATCGTACCGAATTGCGCGAACATGCTCCCCGTATTGAAACTGTTAAGATTGACCCCGAAAAAATCGGTGCGTTGATCGGACCAGGAGGAAAAAATATTCGCCGCATCACCGAAGTCACTGGTGCCAATATTGATATCGACGAGGACAACAGCGGAAAAGTTCGAATCTATGCAACAAATTCTGAGGCGATGAAACGTGCCCTCGAAGAAGTTGATTTAGTAACAGGTGAAATCGAAGTCGGTAAAATTTATCGCGGAATTGTTCGTGGAGTTAAAGAATTTGGTGCCTTTGTTGAGTGCTTACCAAGCAAGGAAGGACTTTGCCACATTTCTGAACTCGCTGACTTCCGTGTCAATAAAACCGAGGATATTTGCAAACTTGGAGATGAAATTATCGTCAAGTGCATCGGGATCGACGATAAAGGGCGTGTTAAACTAAGCCGTCGTGCCGCGATGGAGGAAAGTAAACCAGCCGAAGATACGGAATCATCCAACGAGGAATCGAAGGAAGAAACCGCCGAACCGGCAGCCTCCTAACCCAAGCTTTTACACTCCAAAGCTTCTTACCAAGAAGAGCGGACGTCCCATTCGGGCGTCCGCTCTTTTTGTTTACAGAAAAATAACTTCTTAACATTAAAAATCTTCCGGTTGCCCGATGCCGGTGAATTCGCTAGGCAATACTTACGATCTATGAGCGATAAAGATAAACCATTAGTTTTAGCAACCAATGATGACGGAATCCATTCGAATTTCCTCATTCGACTTGTCGAAGCTCTAAGTAAGAATTGCGAGGTCATAACCTGTGCTCCGGATGGCGAGCGAAGTTGGATCGGCCATGCTATTACCAGGCACCAGCCTCTCAAAACGGAAAAACTGAAAAAATATCCTGGCAAAGAAGCTTACTCCGTAAATGGCACCCCCGCAGACTGTGTAAACTTGGCAGTGGGAAATTTATTAGATCGTGAACCCGATATAGTGGTAAGTGGAATTAACCTCGGATACAATGTCACCATGCCCATGGTTTTATCCTCGGGTACAGTTGGCGGAGCTATGGAAGGTGCCCTTCTGGGTTTGCGGGCCATGGCAGTTAGCCTTGCCCTGCCCAATAATGAATTTGACGAGATTCGTGAAGGTGGTGGAAAAGTGGCGGGTGAAATGGCTAAGACTTTGGAAGCTGCAGCAGAATCAGCGGCGAAATATGCCTGCACCATTGCCAGCATGCCAACACCGGAGGGATTAACCGTGCACAATGTAAATTATCCCCCTGGATACAAGGGAGAACATGATCCCATACTGACCTTTGCCAATTCCCTGAAGCTCAACAGTTTATTTGACCTTAATGAGGATGGAAAAAGCTATCAACTCACCTACAAAACAGAATGGTTGGACAAGGCAAAAATTGAAGTGGGCTCGGATCTTTGGGCCTTACAGGAAAATATGGCTACAGTTTCCCGGCTGGACTTTTCAGAGGCCTGCGGGAAAAAATACCTCGAACCTTGATTTTTTAAAATGCTTCATAGATTATTTCGTTTAATTTATTGGGGAAGACGTAGGAATTACGGAAAACCTTATCGTAAAATTTCTGGACGATCGATGGATCGTGATTTGGTTCATTATTTTCACGATTTTGGGGATGACGGAGCCAATACACACCAGTCTCACTGGCTGCGGAAATTGATTACAAAAATGGTATGTTGGGCTGTATTTTTGTTTTTTGCATCGTGGTTTGCTTATGAAAGTTATCTCGGGCTATTAATTTACGATGGATAAGCACTCATTTCGCTTGATCGAAGTGGGTGAAATCGCTATAGATTTACCTTTTCCAAAATTTCATCATGAGAAAGACGCATAAAGGAATCGCCAAAAGATTTAAGGTCACCGGAACCGGCAAAGTTACCCACCGCAAGCCTGGGCAAAGACACTTACGGCGTAAGAAGTCTAACAAGCAGGTACAAGCCGGTCGCCAAAACCAAGTTTTAGCACCGGGTATGGCCAAGCGTGTAATCAACGCTCTTTCGAGCTAATTTTAACCTAAACCACCGTAGAGGAGATCATCAGACATGCCACGCGCACGCAACGTTCCAGCAACCCGCAAACGCCGCAAAAAAGTTTTAAAGAAAGCTCGCGGATATTTTGGAAATAAATCCCGCCTTTTCCGCTACGCTAAAGATGCAGTAGACAGAGGTGAAGCATATGCCTATGCCCATCGCCGCAAATATCGCTCTGAGATACGCCAACTTTGGATTGTTCGTATCAATGCAGCTTGTCGTGCAGAAGGTCTACGCTACGGGGAATTTATTCACGGATTAACTAAAATCAATGTGGATTTAAACCGTAAGATCCTTTCCGAACTAGCAATTCATGAACCAGATGCGTTCAAGGAATTGGTAGAAAAAGCGAAAACCGCCCTTGCGGCCTAAGGGCTCGCTAACCTTTTGATTGGCGTGGAGAATGATCTCCAAGCCATTGTCTCACAAGCGGAGGCAAGCCAGGCAACTATTTCCAACCGTTCAGATTGGGACCAGGCAAAGGCTGTGATACTCGGTCCCAAAGGATCGCTTACACAGGCATCCAAACTGATCGGCAAATTACCCAGGGAGGAAAAACCTGCATTTGGTCAGGCCCTCAACCAGGCAAAAAAACAGGTGGAAGCTCTTTTTGCCAACTCCCTATCCCGCATTGAAGAGCAAGCAGATCTTATTGCTCTGGGAAAGCCTTACGACCCTACCCTGCCTGCTGTCCCCAATCGTTCAGCATCCCTTCATCCCCTAAGTGCAACCAGGCGAAAAGTGGTAGCCATTTTTCGAAAACTTGGATTTACGGTGACCGAAGCAACCGAAGCAGAAACCGAATGGTTTTGTTTTGATGCACTGAACACCCCGGAAGATCATCCTGCGCGAGACGAACAGGACACTTTATTCTTTTCTCCCGATTCCAAGTGGGCAAATGTTTCCAAGAAGGCAAAGGAAGCACATCTTTTACGCACCCATACATCCTCGGTACAAATTCGTACGATGCTCCGGGAGAAACCACCTCTTCGAGTTATCGCTCCCGGGCGCTGTTTCCGTCGAGACACTGTCGATGCTACTCATTCCGCAAACTTTCATCAACTTGAAGGATTGTGCGTGGATCGTGGAGTCACCCTTCTCGACCTGAAAGGCGTGCTTGATCACTTTCTCAAAGAAATGTTCGGGACCAAGGTACAAACCCGTTTGCGCCCGAGTTTTTTCCCTTTCACTGAGCCAAGTTTTGAAGTTGATTTAAAAGCTCCAAACTTAGGAAAACTCAGCGATAAATGGATCGAGATTATGGGTTGTGGACTGGTCGACCCCGAGGTTCTCAAACTGGTAAATTTAGACCCCGACGAATGGAGTGGGTTTGCTTTTGGAGTAGGGATCGAACGGATTACAATGATTCTTCACGGAATCGATGATATCCGGCATTTTTATCAAAACGATCAACGCTTCCTTAGCCAATTTTCCGGATCTCTATGAAAATAAGCCTAGAATGGTTAAAGGAATATGTTGAGTTGCCAGCGGATACGGGCGAGTTGGTCGATGTTTTACCGATGCTTGGCTTGGAGGTTGAGGAACCAGAAGGAGAAACACCCGAATCCTTAGACAAGGTTGTTGTGGGTGAGGTACTGGACAAACAACCCCATCCGGAAGCTGACCGCCTGAGTGTATGCCAGGTAAATGTGGGAACGGATGAACCGGCTAATATTGTTTGCGGAGCGACTAATTTTCAAGTGGGTGATCGCGTGCCGGTTGCCCTACCCGGTGCAAAATTGCCGGGTGGTTTCAAGATCAAGAAGTCAAAACTGCGCGGCGTAGCTTCCGAAGGTATGATGTGCAGTGCCAAGGAATTAAAATTGGGAGACGATGATGCTGGCTTAATGATTCTTTCCGATTCTCCAGTGATTGGTACTCCCATTGAAGATACCATTTCTTCAGACCGGGTACTCGAACTGGAAATCACTGCCAACCGTGGAGATTGCCTTAGCCATTTAGGCGTGGCCCGTGAAATTTCTGCCCGTTATCAAAAGAAATTAAAAATTCCAAGTTTAGTGGCATCTGCCGAAGCAGTTGAACAGGCAGATGAAAATTGTTTGCTTAATAAAATTCAACTGGAGGACGATGCCTGTCCATATTACACCCTGTGGACCATTCGCGGGGTCAAAATTGGTCCAAGTCCGGACTGGTTACAAAAACGCCTAATGGCGATGGGTTTAAAGCCGATTAATAATGTGGTGGATGTAACCAACTATGTGCTACTCGAAACCGGGCAACCCCTTCATGCCTTTGATGCAAAAAAAATCAAGGGTTCCTCCATCATTGTGCGCCGTGCTCACGAGAATGAATCCATTACTACTTTAGATGGGGTCGGGAGAAAGTTGCAAAGCGATATGTTAGTCATTGCTGATGCCGAACGTCCACTAGTAGTTGCGGGCGTTATGGGAAGTATTGATGCAGAAGTGGATGATTCAACCACAGACCTAGTACTTGAATCCGCGTGGTTTCGCCCAGGTTCTGTACGCTCGACTGCCCGCCGGCTCGGATTGCACAGTGATAGTTCACAAAGATTTTCCCGGGATGTCGACCCCGCCGGGGTTAACTACGCCGCCCGCCGGGCAATCGATTTAATTTTAGATACAGCTGGGGGCGAATTGGCCCCTTCTTTTGTATCCTCTGGTTCTCCTCCCCGTAGTGAGCGGACCATTTCTATTGAACATACTTTTGTCGAGAAAACCTGCGGATTTTCCGTATCTGGTGAAGACTTAAGCGAAGCGTGGAAAAGGCTTGGATTTTCCGTTTCTGGAAATGGCCCCTGGGATGTGACCGTACCTTCCTTTCGTTCAGAAGTTGAACGTCCAATTGATTTGGTGGAGGAATACCTACGCCTTCGTGGAACCGATGATCTGACCGATTCACGAATTGTTTTTCCTGCCCTCGAGCGAGAAAATGATCTTTCCTATGATTTTTCACAGGATGCGGTTGATCATTTGCTCGGCCAAGGATACCAGGAATGTTGCCACTACAGTTTACGCTCCTCAGCGGAGGTGGAATCCTGGTTTACTCATCTATGTACTGATGAACTTGCCCTGTCTAATCCACTGACTGCAGACCATACCCATGTTCGCCCCTCCCTGCTACCGGGATTGGTTGATGCACTTGCCCACAACCAAAAGAATTTGAATGACCTTACCCGTGTATGCGAGACTGGTCGGATTTTTCGACCGGGGCCTCGGGGAAATGTCGAATGGATAAGTGTGGCATTTGCTGCCTTTGCCCGCTCAAACGAGCGCGGTTGGAAGGAAGAACCTGCACTTGATTTTTTTGCCTTGAAAAACCAAGTCAATTCATTGCTTCGTTCAACTGGACTAACCCTGCCCAAAGGATTATGGACCACCATTTCTGAAGATGCTTCATGGCAGGATGGATACTCCGCCCGTTTGGGAGATGCACACAAAAACAAGTTGGAAATTAACCTGGGCATTATCCGCTTATCGCTAACAAAAGAAAAGGAAGCCAAGGGCCCTGTATTTGCCGCCGAGTTGCTGATCGATCCGGTATTGCTGAGCAAACGAAAAAAAACCGTAGACTTTGTTCCTTTTTCCACCTTCCCCCCAGCCATTAAAGATCTTGCATTAGTAGTGGATTCAAAGGAACCAGCCGAGACGGTACGCATAAGAGTTGAAGAGATTGCTCAAGGTGTCGGAAAAGAAAAATTTGAAGTCGATCCGGTAACCATCTTTGATCTCTTCGAAGGCAAAGGACTACCGGAGGGAAAGAAGAGTCTTGCCCTAACCCTGCGTTTCCGGGCACCTGACCGTACTTTGGGAGAGAAAGAATTAAACCAGGCATTCGAAGAGGTGATTATTGGTATCCGTTCGGGAACCGCCTACGAATTGAGAAGCTAATATTTTTATCCGATGAGCGAAGATGCACCCATGGACATCGATTATGTTGCCAATTTGGCAAGAATCGAACTGAGCGATGAAGAAAAAACAACCTACCAAAAACAACTTGGGGATGTGTTGAAGTATTTTGAAAAGTTGCAGGAATTGAAAGTTGATGGCGTTGAACCTACAGCCCATGCCTTCCCCCGGTATAATGTATGGGACCAGGATGAATCCAAGAAGGGATTTTCTGCTTTAGAGGCATTGAAAAACGCCCCCCAATCCAGACAGGACCAGGTGGTGGTACCTAAAGTAATTGAGGAGTAAAGAGGTATTCAATGTCCCAAGACTCCCCCATATTTAAGACCGCAACGGAATTATCCGCTGATTTGACTGCGGGCAAGATCAGTTCCGTCGAACTGACTCAGGCAATGATTGAACGAGTGGAAACAGTGGACGAAAAAGTTCACGCTTTTTTGCACCTCGATAAGGAGGATGCCCTGGCCCAGGCCAAAGCATCCGACGAGAGACGCTCAACAGGAGAATGCTTGAGCCCGCTCGATGGTATACCTGTAGGATTGAAGGATGTGATCTCGGTAAAAGATCAACCCCTTACCGCGGCCAGCAAGATTTTAGAAAATTATCGATCTCCTTACGATGCAACCGTCACCGTAAAGTTGAAGCAAGCTGGTGCTGTGGTAGCTGGTCGTCTGAACCTTGACGAATTTGCCATGGGTTCATCCACAGAGAATTCCGCCTATGGCCCCACCCGTAATCCATGGGATCTCGAGCGAGTACCTGGGGGAAGCAGTGGGGGAAGCTCTGCCGCGGTTGCTGCCAGAGAAGTTCCCCTTTCCCTTGGTTCTGACACTGGAGGATCGATCCGCCAGCCCGCATCCCTTTGTGGAGTGGTTGGGATGAAACCTACCTATGGTATGGTCTCGCGCTACGGACTTGCCGCTTTTGCATCTTCCCTCGATCAGATCGGTCCTTTTTCAACCACGGTTGAAGATACGGCGCTCCTGCTCGAAACTATATCCGGACATGATCCGCTCGACTCCACAAGTTTCCCTAAGGAGATACCATCCTATTCTGCGGAATTGAAAAAACCTGCACAAGCGGGTGTGATTGGATTGCCCAAAGAATTCTTCGGCCCTGGTATGGATGATGAAGTACGGGCGAAGGTCGAACAAAGCATTGAGCATTACCGCTCTCTCGGGTATCAAACTAAAGAAGTTAGCCTACCTTCGACCGATCTTTCCATCCCGGTTTACTATGTTATCGCGACCGCGGAGGCTTCCTCCAACCTGGCACGATACGATGGTATTCGCTACACCTCCCGGAGCAACCGTGCACAAAATGCGATCGATGTATATGCCAAGAGCCGTGGCGAAGGGTTCGGGGCGGAAGTAAAACGCCGCTGCCTTCTTGGTGCCTATGGTTTGAGTAGTGGATATTACGATGCTTATTACCTGCGTGCCCAAAAGGCCCGAACCTTGATTCGACAGGATTTCGAGAGGGTATTTAAAGAGGTGGACGCCGTCCTCACCCCAACCGCTCCCACGCCAGCCTTTAAATTTGGAGAAAAGAGCGAAGATCCAATTTCAATGTATCTGAGCGATATCTTCACCATATCAACCAACCTTGCCGGACTTCCCGGGATCTCGGTGCCTTGCGGATTTACTCAATCCGGACTACCCGTTGGTATGCAATTGATCGGGCAAGCGTTCGAGGAGTCCAGCCTGCTCAATATCGCCCATGCTTATGATCGTGATCATTTGTACGGACGCCAGGCTCCCAACCTCTGATAGAGAAGATGGAATACGAAGCAGTTATTGGCCTGGAAGTACATGTTCAATTGAACACCCGTTCGAAAATGTTCACCCGGGTGGGCACCGGATTTGGACAACCGCCAAACACACTGACCGATCCCGTGGTCCTTGGTCTGCCAGGTGCCTTGCCAGTGATGAACAGGGATGCGATCGAAAAATCCATCAAGGTTGGATTATTACTTGGTTGTAAAATTGCTGAGGTCTGTAAATGGGATCGAAAAAACTATTTCTATCCGGACATGCCCAAAAATTATCAAATCTCTCAATTTGATCAGCCGATCTGCGAGGGTGGAAAGGTGGAGATTGAAATGCCCGGAGAAAATCCCGCAAAAATGGGTAGCCATCGTATGGTCGAACTGACCCGTATCCACTTGGAAGAGGATGTGGGAAAACTAACCCATTATGAACAGGACAGTTTGGTCGATTACAACCGTGCTGGCTCTCCCTTACTGGAAATTGTCAGCGAACCGGATATGCACAGTCCCGAAGAAGTCTTTGCTTACCTTACTTCCCTGCGCAATTCTTTAGTCGCTGCCGGGATTTCTGCCTGCGATATGGAAAAAGGCCAGTTGCGTTGCGATGCCAATATCAGTGTGCGTCCGAAGGGTACAACCACTTTGGGAACTAAGGTGGAAATAAAAAATTTAAATACGATATCCGGCGTACGGAATGGGGTGGAATATGAAATTCGTCGCCAGGTTCGAGCCATCGAAGAAGGTACAGAGATTATTCAGGAAACCCGGCGATGGAACCCTGAACAAAAGTACACCACTCCCATGAGGACTAAGGAAATGGCACATGATTACCGCTATTTCCCAGACCCCGACCTGATGCCGGTAAAAATAGATGAGGCATGGATTGAACGGGTAGCCAAGGAACTTCCAGAAAAACCCTTCGACAAGCAACGGCGCTACCAGAAGGACATGAACCTTCCCTACTCTGCCACTTCTTCCCTCTGTGGAGATCATTTGCTCTGTGCCTATTTTGAAGAAGCTACCGACCTGGCAAAATCTGCGACCAAGACGGCTAACTGGGTGGTCAATGATTTATTGCGTGAACTTTCACAGGCTAACAAGGTGGATGAATTCTCCGAAGAATCGGATAAAGTAATGACTCCCCAGTCCTGTCCAGTATCCCCACAAAACCTCGCTGAATTGATCAACCTGATCGAGGATGGAAAATTGACCAACAATGTGGCCAAGGAATTATTTCCCGAGATGTTTACCAGTGGAAAAACAGTATCTGATTTAATTAAAGAAAAGGGACTCGACCAAAAATCTGATAACGGAGAGATTGAAGGAATCTGTGCCGATGCCATTGCCAATGATTCCGATGCCGCAGAAAAGTTCCGTGGGGGTAAGGAGGGAGCCATCAACGCCCTCAAAGGAGCGGTAATGAAAGCGACCCGCGGACAGGCAAACCCTAAGGTGGTAGACGAAACTCTACGCCGCCTTTTATCTTAAGGCCAAGGGCCTAACCTTATTTTCCGCATTGATAGGGAGGAATTAATTATTTCTCTCACGAATGATTCCCATTGCTGAATAGTCTGGTTTTTGAGAGGAGAAATAAAATCTATGAAAATTCCATCCCTCAACTTTTACGGACTGTTTTGCACCTCTCTTCTGTTCGCTTCCCCCAAGCCGAACATTGTTCACATTATGGTGGATGATTTGGGTTGGCAGGATATCGCCAGCCATAAAGTCGATGGCAATACAGTTTATGAAACCCCACACCTCGACAAACTGACCCGTACCGGCAGACGTTTTACCGAAGCCTATGCACCTTCCCCTGTATGTGCACCTTCAAGAGTATCTTTTTTACGTGGTCAATACCCAGTCAACACTGGGGTTTACAGCGTGACTGGCGGGCAGTTACCCCGTCCACACCAAAGCAAAATTCCCCTAATTCCGCCCTATTACCTATATGGATTACCGGTAGAGGAACCGATGATTCCAGAAACCTTAAAACAAGCGGGCTACTTTAGCGGTCATGTAGGAAAATGGCATGCCGGCGGGAAGTACAGAGGTTTCCCTTTCCCCACCGATCAGGGATTTGATTTTGGATTTTTGGAAAAAAACGGAGGGTCCCTCTTTTACAATGATGAAGAATTATGGAACCCAAAGGATGGGAAAAGGAATTCCTTTGGCGGTTCCTGGCAACGCATTGTTCCTCATCGCCTCGCGGATTTTGCCACCCATCATCCGGACGATCCCTACCAATTGGACGAGGACGATCGGCCTTATGACAAACCAACTGAGTTGGCGGTCGGATTTATCCGTAAAAATAAAGACAAACCATTCTTCCTAAACTTTTGCCCTTTTTATGTTCATGGACCCATCGGAACGCGGGACAAAAAACGTCTCCAACATTATTGTAAAAAAATGGGCATCCCCTTTCCCTCCGATCCGAAAGCAGTAAACCCAGCCATCCCTGGACATTCCAACCCCTACTACGCAAGTATGGTCGATACAGTGGACTGGAGTATCGGCAAAGTGATTAGCTACCTCGAAAAAACGGATGATCCGCGCAACACCGGACACAAACTAATCGACAACACCTATATTATTATCGATTCAGATAACGGTGGATGGTTGGGAAGTCAGCACGAACCAATCACCGACAATAGTCCATTACGCGGAGGAAAGATGAATAACTACGAGGGCGGATTACGGGTACCTTTTCTTGTTCGCGGACCAGGCGTTCCCGCCGGGACAACTTGCGAGACTCCAATCAACCTGATTGATTTGTACCCGACTTTCATGGAAATGGCAGGGCTCCCCCCCGATACCGAGCTCCAACTGGACGGGTGCAACATTCTTCCTTTGATCAATGGTGAATCAAACAAGGTTATCCAACCGGACGGCAAGGAACGGACTACCCTGTTTTGGTTTTATCCCATGGAAAGTCACATGGCCGTTGTAATGCGAAAAGGGGATTGGAAACTGATCAATAATTTAGGGGTTGGATATGCAGGTAAATGGTCGCAGGTGGAAAATAAAAAAGCAGTGGAATTATTCCGTATTCGCAAGGAGGATCAAAGCCCAGACGATCTCGGTGAACAAAAAAACCTGGCGGCTCAATTTCCAGTGATTCGAAACTCGATGCTTCAGGAGTTAAATAATTTCCTCAAAAAAGCTGGGGTTTCAATGCCTTATCGAAATATCAATTCTTCATCGGTAACGAAGGAGGAAAAATCAGCTTATCCTAAAATTCTCCAGCTTGGTTCAAAAAAGGACCGCGTATGGGTAACCTTTCAGTCTGAAAAAAATAAGGCTGAAATTAAGGAGGCTCACTTACTCTACACGCTCAATCCCAAAGAATTTGATAAAACCCGAGGACACCGGGAGGAATGGTTACAAGCTCCAGCTAAAATTGAGAATGGACGGTGCGAGTCAATCATGCCTCCGGGTGCGACCCATGCCATCTTTTGTATGCGTGATACCAATGGATTCCTGATCACTTCAGAACCATTGCCCGACTTCCAGAAGATTGCCTATGCAACTACTCAGGACTCCACTTTTTTGAAGAATGGATATGCCTACAAACCGGGCCTTTTTTCTTTAATCGAATTGGGAAAGAAAGCACAGTCTGTTGGCGAAAAGAAAAAGTTGAATATTTCCGCTTTGAAAAAAAGC